>JAISHM010000021.1 GCA_031262525.1 Rickettsiales bacterium
AATAGGGGGTTTTTATATGACACAAAAAGAAATAGATGCTCTTGGTTATACAAAAGATTTTGTGGAAAGTATGGAATTATACTATGAACTAAAATGGAATGTCATAGATAAAGAAGGGACGCAAGTTTGTGCTGGGTGGGTGCCACGGGGTGAAAAAGTAGAAGCAGAAAATGTAATAGAGTCCGGTAATTTAAATAAAAAACTTAAAGATTCTTGGTCAAATGCGCGTTTCAGGCATAAAAAAAATAGTGGCAGGGATGGTATGTAAAATTATAGCAAAAAAATTAAAACAGGGGGGTAATAAAATCCCCCTGATTGTTTGGTAAGATAAAGGCGCATAATGTATATTATGTATAGTTATCTATTAGGTAACGATACATAATATAACTAATCTTAAACATTTTCATAATAGTTGCCTGTTAGGCAATGATACATAATATAACTAATCTTAAACATTTTCATAATAGTTGTCTGTTAGGTAACGATACATAATATAACTAATCTTAAACATTTTCATAATAGTTGTCTGTTAGGCAACGATACATAATATAACTAAAAAGTTCCCCTCCTGTGGAGGGGTGGCACCCATAGCCTTGGCGAAGGGTGCCGGGGTGGTTAGAGAGTTCAAGAAAATTAAAAAATATCAAGTTATAAAAACTTGTCCTTTATAAAGGACAATTAGTAATCGGTATTATTTTTTTCTTGAACTCTCTAATCCATCTCCTGCGGGGCAATGGCCCCCCGCCTGCGCGGGGGTGACGGAGTTTTTTCTGTGGCGGTTCCCCCGCCCGGTCTTACTCGCTTTGCTCGTAATCCACCCCGCCCACGGGGGCGGGGATTTTGTATCGGCGTTTGTTTATCTTTTATTTTTTACCCGGTCTAAAATTCCCGCATGAACTCGGTCTGAATTCCCCGCCCTTGGGGGCGGGGTGTCCGCGGCTTGCCCACCGAAATTTTAACAAAGGTGGGGGCGGGGAAATCGGCTAGGATAATAGTAAAACCTTGTCCTTTATAAAGGACAAGGTAAAAAAAAAGAGCCCTATTCCCGCCGCCGTGGGAATGACAAGAGTTTGTTTGTGGGAAACAGAATTCTTTTTTTGGGTATCTAAACATTCAACGGCTTTGCCGCCCCCCCGTCAGATGGGAACTTTTACTAAATTCACTTTTGCTGCCAAAAGTGTTGTGTCGTTCCACCAGTATAAACCAGCCTTGCTTTTTCCAATGCGTGAATCAGGCTGAACGCGGTTTTATCTGGTCCCAATTTTCGCGCCAATTCGTGATTGTAATGTGTGCAACTATTGGAAATCATAATGACCGGGATACCCTGCTCTATGCAATCGGTTATCACAAACGGCGAATCGTCGATATGTAAATCTGTCCCTAATTTTACCAGGGTGTCTATTTTCGGTGTTTTTACATCGTGGACATTATTAAAGCCCGTCATTATTCCCGCGTTCAGCAATTGCATATAGGTTTTTTGCGGTTGTTGCATTTTTCGTGTTGTTACGAAATGAACATCAAAATTCGGATTATAAAAAAGTTGATTCAGATAATACGGAATTTGCGCGTCACACAGCGGCATTTTATATAATTTGTCTTTGTAAAAATCGCTGGTTATATGGCGTGCCATTTTTTTTGGATACGCATCATAAACATTAAAATATGTTTTTGGTGTGTATTCGACGCCCGCCCTATTTGCCGCAGATTGGAATATCGGGCCCAGATTAAAAATTGTATCGTCAAGGTCTATGGTTATTTTTATCATTTCGTATGTCTTTTATACAATAAATTTTCTAGGATTCCACCAAAATCTATGACTTTACCATTTATTATATTGTTGGGTGCGTATTGGTCGTCATAATAAATTTCGCCATTTATTGCGGCGCGTCCAACATCTATATCATTGTGTAATAAAACCCGGTCCGAAGATTTTGGATTGAAAATACGTTCCAGTTGGTGTTGTTCTTTGGTTGTGGAAATTTCTTTATTATTTTCAACCCATTCTGAAAATATATATGCATAATCGCGACACAGGTTTCCAAAATAAAACTCCTTGCATAATTTTTTTTGCGCAGATTTTGATATGTATAAAGCGCTGCGGCTTTCTGCTATATACCCGTGTGCAAATATATTTGTTTCAAATGCTTGATTACAAGCAGGAATAAAATACTTTAATGCGTATGTTGTTTTGTTTATTTTAATCTGTAAAACATTTCCAAAGTTACCAAAAAATTCATCGTTATTCTTTATTGTTGTTTTTACCCCCAAGGAATTTTCTAAGGTGCTCGCCAGAGTGTTTAAGTCGGACAATTCTTCATCGTTTTTACAGAAATAATAATTGGGGGAATTGAATAAATTGGCATATCCACAGAATATATTATCCATTGTTTTTATTATATCTTTTGCTGGTATTTTTACATCGTTTATTAGATTTTTTGGAATTGTTCCACCAATCAGGTATGGCATATCGCATTTATTAAAAATGTTTTGTATGTCGCGGACTTCAAACCAATTCTTTTTTAACATTTTTGTTAAATGGGAGTGTTTTGTTTTTTGTTGTGCTGACTGTGATATTACAGAAACAACCCCCTTGCGTTTGGGGCTTGGGCGCACCGATTTTGTAAAAGAGTCGTAATAATTCTGGGTCATTTTTTTATGTCTATATAATAATACAAAAATATTTTTTGTCAAATAGTATTTTTTTGACATTTTGTATTTTATTGTTATGATATTTTTTATGAGGTTGGATATTTATTTATTCCAGAATAAATTTTACGAATCGCGCGCCCGCGCGGCGGCGGCGATTGAATCTGGGCTGGTTCTGGTGAATAAAAAAATCGCGGTAAAGGCGGGTCAGATTGTGTGTGAAAATGACCAGATTACGACGCGTCCCCTGCCCTATAAATCGGGGCGCGGTGCGTTAAAATTGGCGCACGCAATGGACGCGTTCAATATAAATCCTGATGGTTGGGTGTGTTTAGATGTGGGTGCCAGCACAGGCGGCTTTACCGAGGTTTTATTAAATCGCGGCGCGGCGCGCGTATTCGCGGTTGATGTTGGAACCTCGCAATTAAATTCGGAATTAAAAAATGACCACCGTGTGGTCAGCTTGGAAAATGTGGATATTCGCGCCCTGCCCCCGATTGCGCCAGTGGATTTAATAGTAATTGATGTCTCGTTCATTTCGGTTGGTGATATTGCAGATGCTGTTGCAAAATGGAACGCGAATAAAATAATTGTTTTAATTAAACCTCAGTTTGAAGTTCCGCGTCGTATTGCCGCAAAATCCGATGGGGTAATTCGCGACGAAAAATATCATAACGATGCAATTAACGGCGTTGTTTCTGTGATGGAACGTGTTGGGTATGCAGCGCACGATGTAATCAAGTCGCCGATTCTGGGCGGCAGCGGTAATACAGAATTTTTGGGGTATTTTATCAGGAAATAGGATTTTTTTGAGACGTGTGTCCGTGCGACATCAGTTCCAGTAATTCCATAACATGGCGACGCTGGGCATCGGTCGGCAATTTCCAATACAGGTTTATCAGTTTTAATGAATCATTATTTGTAATTGGGTCAATTGGTGAATCTATGTCTGTTCGTTCGTTCAGGTTTTCTTCGGCAACATTGTATTTGTGTGATGGTTGCTCTGGATACACCAAACCAGAAAAA
This sequence comes from Rickettsiales bacterium, assembly GCA_031262525.1. GTDB lineage: Bacteria > Pseudomonadota > Alphaproteobacteria > Rs-D84 > Rs-D84 > JAISHM01. The sequence goes on from JAISHM010000021.1 coordinate 3,673, forward strand.
AAGAATGTAACCGGTGTTTCCAGCGCCGCCGCAATTTGGAACAGGCGCGACACAGAGATACGATTTCCCGAAGTTTCATATTTTTGGATTTGTTGAAAGGTAATGTCGCAACGCGCGGCCAATTCCTTTTGGGTCATTCCCATCATATTACGGCGTAAACGAATGCGTTGTCCGATATAGGCATCTACCATATTTGGTCCTGCTGATTTTTTGCATATTTTCATATTGTATTTATAGGGATTTTTTCCAGCAATGTCAAGGGGTAATATTAAATATAAATGGGCGACCCGAGATGAAGCACCGGGCTGCTGGTTTCCCCCTGACCCGCTGGCGCTCTGCTTCGTCCGCCCGAACAACAGATTATATTATTTTTTTACTTGTGTCAAATGTTATATGAGTTTTTGTTTGTCAATATATTTCTTGACTTTGCGTGTTGTGTTGGTATTATTGTAAAAAAAGAGCCAAAATAATTATGAATTACACGACCGCTTATCACAATCTGAATTTAGATGTAAATCAGCCAGAACAAAAAATATCTGACTGGCTGGTCAATATCACCAAGATGCGTAAAATATTAAAGACAAGCGATTATGCCGCAGAATCGTTGGATTTTTTATTGAATCACGATTCAAAATCCAATGTTTATTATATCAAGAAAGATTCTTTTACAGAGCACAAATTACGAAATATGTGGGAGGGTCAAAATGGCATTCGCGCAAACCTGGATATTTATCTGAAAGCAGAGGTCCGTGATAGTTTCAAATATACAAAAAATTATATGATTGGTGCCGGAATATCGGCTATTGGGGCGGTATTTATGCGTGATGAACTTTGGAAAATATGGTTGGGGTTGTTATCTCTTTTGGGCGTCAGTCTGACAATTGTTGATGTCGTCAGTTATTTATACAATAAAAAACAAGTTTATGACTTTAACCGCTTGAAAAAATTTGTTGCAAAAAAATCTAATTCCAATCGGTAATAATTTTTGAGCCTGTTTTTACACCTGTCCGTGCGGCAATCAGAACCCGTGAATTATTAAAAATTGGTTGTATGGTTATTCCGTGCGCGCCGCCGACGTGCAGCGTTGCAACTATTTCCGACATTTGCAAAGTATCCACGATTATAAAAATATGACCGCGTGGACGAACGCGTTTCAAACACGCCCGCGTCCATTCGGTCAAATTTGTATTATGGTGCGCGCCGTGCGCCGCAGGAGAGCCACGAAAATATGGTGGGTTTGTTATTACCGCGTCAAATGTTCGGTCGGTTTTCCAATTAAAAATATCGGCATTCACCAGTTCGATTTTGCGCCCGTTCAATGCGGCATTTTGCGCCGCCGTATTCAGCATTTTTTTATTGTTATCCAGTCCCGTGATTTTTATTTCCGGACGCAATGCCAGCAAATTCAGTGCGACCCCGCCCGTACCAATTCCAACATCCAGTGCGGTTTTTATCTTGGCGACGGACGCAAATTGCGCTAAATACACAGCATCTCCTGTTGTATGATAACCATCGGATAGAAATTTAACCGCGCCATTCATTGTTGTGAAAAAGTCTTGTTTTTTTATCATAGTTTGGTAATAATACCAAGAATAAATAACAAAGGCAATTTTAATGTTTGATTCTTCTTTGGTTGTGCAATCTGCAATCAGCACCTTTAATAATATCGCGTTGCGTGCGCCTGACTTTTTTTGGACGGCGATTTTTTGTCTGCCGATTTTTGCGGTTTTTTGGGTGTTCCGCAATGAAATTTCTGCGCGATTTTTCCCGGACACAAAAAAACGCACCATACAGATTACAACTTTGATACTGGGATTTATTGGGGTGTGGCTGCTGACACATGAAAATTTTGCGGCATTGCGTGATGGTATTTGGATTGGAACATCTGTTTTAACAGCGATATGTATTTTTGTTTTGTCGGTATTCGCGGGGCAAAAATTACGCAGTTTCTCGGACTATGTTCGCGTCGGTGATAAATGGAAAAACAGGTCGGATTATTTAATTCCGTGGGTGATTCTTGCGGTTGTGGGATTGTGCGCCATGCCCCAGTGGTGGGCTGTTTTGGTTCAATTTTGTGCGGCGGCAGCGGGATTTTATCTGGGGCGATTGCGTAAAAATCGTGGCAAAGCAACAATTTCTGTGGAAAATTTAATTCTGGGATTGGTGTTTATTTTAACGGCGGGATTGGTTATGCAGCCCGAATTTTTCCGTTTTGGCTGGCTGGGGAATTTGACGATTATCCATTTAATTTTTATAACTGGGACAATGTTTTTTGCAACTGGCGCGTTGATGCTGCGTGTGGTTCGTCCGACGGGGTGGCTGAAACCTGGATATTATAATAAGTTTATAATGCTGATGCGGGCGATGATGATTTTGTTGTTTGCAATGTTTGTTTTGACCGAAAGTATTTTAATGTTTGGGATTTTTGTGGTGGCGATGATGTGCTATATGTTTTTGGTTCTACGGCATCGCGCTAAATCCATGGCAAACAAAACCGAGGCTGAAAATATGTGGTTTTTGGCGGTATTATTGTTCGGGGTTTTAATTTCTATGCCGGTGATTGTTTGCGCAATGTTGCTGATTGGGCGCAAAATAGATGTCGTTAAAAGCATTCGGGCTTTGTTATAGTTGGTTATATTAAATGAATACAAAGTTCTGGGGGAAATTTGTATAATTACCGCGTTATGATTCACGAAACAGCGATTGTTGATAAAAATGCTAAATTGGGCGCCGATGTAAAAATTGGTCCGTTTTGTATGGTTGGTCCCGATGTAGTTTTGGGCGACCGGGTGGAATTGGTCGCAAATGTAATTATCAGCGGAAAAACAGAAATTGGCGATGACTCTATTGTGTATCCTTTTGCGGTGCTGGGGGTGATGAGTCAGGACCTGAAATTCCAAGAAGGCGATACAATGACGGGATTGCGTATTGGGAAACGCTGTCGGATTCGCGAGTACGCGACAATTCATTCGGGAACTCCGGCCAGCACGGGAACCGAAATCGGTGACGATTGCCAGGTTATGATTAACGCGCATATTGGACATGATTGTAAATTGGGAAACAACATTGTTCTGTCTAATTTGGTCCAGATGGCGGGACATGTAGAGGTTGAAGATGATGTAATTGTATCCGCCGGGACAATGATTTTGCAGTTTGTTCATATTGGGCGAAATGCCTTTATCGGCGGAATGTCCGGGTTGGCGAATGATGTTGTGCCTTATGCTATTTATGATGGACCGCGTGCGACATATCGAACACTTAATCGGGTTGGATTGACACGACATGGTTTTACACCGGACGATATGCGGGCGATACATATGGTTTATTCTGCGGTATTTGCAAAGAATAAAATTGACCCGCTGGATGTAATTATTAAAAAGTTGCGCAAGGATTCATTTATTCGTGATAATAAATATGCGATGGATGCAATTGACTTTATTGAAAATCGCAGCGACCGCGGATTGGTTCCTAATAATTTCTATAAACCAAAATCCAGTGAAGAAAAATAATCTGAAGATTTTTATTATTGCGGGCGAAGTTTCTGGCGATGTGCTGGGTGAAAAGATAATTCGTGCCCTGCCCCGTGAAGTGAAAATTGCGGGAGTTGGTGGGGAAAATATGGAACGCGCGGGTTCCCGCCTGCGCGGGAATAACAAATTTATTTCTTTATTTCCAATGTCGGATTTGGCGGTGATGGGTGTGATTGAAGTGTTGGGGAAAGCCAAAACTTTAACAAGGCGAATCGCGATAACGGCGCGCGCAATAGAAGAATTTGACCCTGATATAGTGCTGACGATTGACAGCCCCGGTTTCGCAAAACGTGTGATAAAGCGTGTGCGTGGTCGGGTTCGTGCAAAATTTTATCATGTGGTTGCGCCCCAGGTTTGGGCGTGGGGGGCGCGGCGCGCGAAAAAATTTGCAAAGATATTTGACAGGTTGTATGCATTTTTTGATTTTGAGAAACCTTATTTTACAAAATACGGATTGGATGTGGTGGTGGTTGGGCATCCGATTGCGGACGGGCTGGTCGCGTCAAAAATGCGGGCGGCGGTAAAAAATATCGCACTGATTCCAGGTAGCCGTATGAGCGAAATTAAAAAACTATTGCCGATTTATCGCGATGTTGTTGGTTGTTGTCCGAACTATAAATTTTTTATTCCGGTTGTGGAAACGACAAAAAAATATATTGAAAAGGAAATTAAAAATTGGCGGGTTCAACCAGAACTGGTTGCCGCGTCGGCGCGTTATAAAATGTTCGCGAAAACGGATATCGCAATTGCCGCCAGTGGCACGGTATCTGCGGAATTGGCGATTATGCACACACCCGCAATTGTGGTTTATAAAATGAATAAATTGACCGAGTTATTGGCGCGTTTGCTGGTTAAGATAAAATGGGTGTCATTGGTAAATATCCTGGCGCAAAAAAGTATTTATCCAGAATTATTGGGCAGCGCGGCGACGGCGGAAAATATAGTTTGTGAATTAAATAGACTAAAATCAGAATCTGCGCGCGTCGCAATGATTGATGGGCTGGCGGCGATGGATAAGAAATGGCGTGGAAATCAATCTCCTGCGGAAATTATTGTCAGTGATATAGTAAAAACTACTAAAATAAAAACACAATAAAACTCTTGTTTTTTCAGAATTTTTTTGTTTTTATAAAAAAATTAAAAGCCCTATTCCCGCCGCCGCGGGAATGACAAGAGTTTTTTTTTGGATAATGGCGGCTGCCGGTATGACGATATAAGGGGGGTATATTACAATCCCATATTTTTACAGACTTTATCGACGTTTCGTATAGCCGTTCTGATATCTATCCAGTCGGATAATTCCACACCATTTTTAGTATTATTGGTCAAGTCATTAAATAAAACAGAATAAACCATTTTCCCAGATGAATCTCTACAGTGTATAAAATCGTCGTAACCTGTTATACGCGCATCACAAGTTATATCATCATAAGCAATATTACGATTGTTGACAACATTTGTGCTGTTTGTATTTATTGCATACATTAAACTTTGTGATAATGCGCGTGCCAAACCATAATTATTTTTCTGGTCAAACTTTGGAAATTGAATATCTTTGAATAGATTCATTTTAACAAAATTTTGACCTGTTTTGTTCTGGATATCCCCATGACTGACATTACAATAATACACCCAACCAATTGGTGTGCATATTTTACGCTCTGCACCATGCCCCTTGATAGTCCCCAATGCATAGGTTTTAGAATCGCATTCTAGGGTGCATTTATCAAAAATTTTTATATACCTTTCATACTCCAGGTAATTTTTATTCGCAATGTCTGCATATTTTGGTTCGGTTTCGCAAACCGGGTCTTTCTTTTCTTCTTCTTTTTCATCCGGGACAACCGGGTCTTTCTTTTCTTCTTTATTCTCGGCTGGTTCGGTTGCTTCCCCAATTGTTAGTCTGCGGTATGCGATTGCATTACGCCATGGTTCATATCCCTGGGTCTTTATATCAAGGCGTTCTGTAAATGTTAAATCAGCCGCGGTCATCGGAAAGTCCGCCGCACGCAATCCGACATCCATTGACCCGTTTGTTTCTTGTAATTTTGCCAACTGGTCTGCACGTGCATCATATTCGCTCTTTACCGCTGGAAATTCCGCGCCCGCCTGGATAGATGATGTCGCTGGCTTTGGCGTTGGGAATCCGACATTCTCTGGACGCGCCAAATTTGCCGTTTGCATATAACTGGTGAATGCGTTCTCAATATATCCCGTGCAGGCCGATACATAATTACGCCCGTTGATATTCGCCAACCCCAAGATAATAGACGGCTGGATATCCATCAGTTTTATTCCCGCGCAATTATTTCGCGCGCTGCAATTTTGTGAAACCAATGCGCCGACCACCGCCAAACACTCATTAGATTCAACCACGGGTCCCGATGCGTAAATTGGCACAGGCATTTTTTGATTATAAGACCCCATATTATAAAATGGATTTGATGAATAACTTTGCACATTTTGTATTTGACCATATTGTGATAATGGCGGAATATCAGCCGCAAATGCGGTCAATGGTAATACCCCCAGAAACAGCCAAAGTTTGTTAAATTTTCTCATCTCTGATTAAATTATATCAGAAATTTCATAACAATCAAAGCGCAAATTACACCGCCGAAAAAAAACGGAGCAAATGGAATAAATTTTTGTTTTTTACGCCAACCCCAGAATGCCGCCGCCACACTAGATATAACAATCGCAATTGCCAGTCCCGTCAGCCCCAGCCATATTCCGCCCGCCCCCAGCAGTTTTATATCCCCCAATCCAATCGCGTCAGATTTGTTTTTTTTGCGCAGTCCCCACAGCGCGCCCATCGTCAAAGGCAAAAAATATCCGACTAATCCGCCAATTATCGCGTCAGATGGGGATACAACCCACGGAAAAAATTGAACAATTGTCAGTCCAATCAGTAAAAAAGGAAACAGATAAACATCTGGAATTATGCGTCGTTGAAAATCCCATCGCCCCATCATAAACGCGCAAAATACCGCACCCAGTAATAAAATTATAAAAATTATATTCATATTTTTTCACCTTGTAATTTTGTTTTTTATTATGCTATAATTTAATAAATAATAAAAGGACTTTGTTAAAATGGCGACAATCAGTTGGACACCTGCAATCTTGAATAAAATGAAAACCTTGATGGAGCGGGGACTTTCTACGGCAGAAATTGGTAAAAAAATCGGAATGTCAAAAAATGCGGTTGTGGGTAAATTAAATCGCTTGGGCTGGAATCCAAAGGCGACAGGCGCAGATGTAAAAAAAACAAGTGCAAAAAAAGAAATAAAAATTCGTGTAAAGGCTCCAAAGAAAACACCTGTAAAGAAAACACCTGCTCAAATTGCTATAACAAAAAAAGCAAATAGTAAGGTTGCGGCCGCGCCTGCCAAGAAAAAGGTCAGTGATAAAAAAAATATGGCGCAGCACCAAAATATGATTGACCATGTAATGGATATGGCTATGCTGCGTGGCGACCAGTGTCGTTGGCCAATCGGAAATCCCGATTCGGATAATTTTCATTTTTGTGGGGAAAAGGTTTTTCCCGGAAAACCATATTGTTATGAACATTGCCGTGCGTCATATCAGATGATGCCCCCACCAAAGAAAAAGTAGGAAAATGGCACAAGAGAGAGAGAAAATTTCCAAAATAAAAATTATAAAGACGCAAGGTGATGCGCCGGTTTTCTCGTTCACAGGGGACGCGGCGGGCGCGTTGGTGACAGAGCGTTTTGATATTGCTGGTAATGTTTTTACAGGGTTTTATGATGGTGCGCATCGGCTGATTTTTGTTCTGGATAATACACGGGATGATAAGATTCCGAATACTCTGTTGGTTATGGAATCACCGGATGGCCGCAAATGGGACGATATTTTGGTAAATGATTATGGTGTAGATTTAGAAACGATTCGCCCGCGTAAAAATAATCGCTATGAAAAACTGGATATTGATTATGATGGGTTGGGGATTTATGGGCAACTGGTCGCAGATAATATGTCGGGTGTAGATTTATCGGGGGCTTTGTCGGCGTTGTCGGATTATCGCGCGGCGACGGGAATTCGTCTGGCGATGGCGCGCTTGGACGCGGCAAGGCGTGAAATTGCGGTTGCATCCGCGACGATTGACAAGACGGATACGGGTTTGTCTGAACTGCGTAAAAAAATGCGCGATACGAAAAACAAAATTTCACAAATGCGTGCAAATGTCGGAAAAAAACCGAATAAAGTTGTGGCGGCAAAAATCTTAAAACTTGAATCTGACCTGGAAGCAATGAATGAACGTTCAAATCGGGCGCGATTGCGACTGCGGCGTGCGAAAAAAAGACTGGCGGATGCGAATTCGGACGCGGATACGGCGCAATTGGTATTAAAACGATTAGGCGATAAAACACAGATTAAAACAAAGGAAGAGAAAATGGAAAACGAAACAAAACCTTTATTTGATAAAGACCCAAATATCATAGATGAAAAAATCGCTTTCAAGCCGATAGAGTTTAATACCCCGTCGTTTGTGCCGCCAGCGATGGAAACGCCAGTCGCATCGGCAGAAATTATTGAAACCCCTGTGTCACAGGATGCGGCGCTGCCAGATGGAATGGTTTTGCCAAAACCTGCGCCAGTCGCCGACCCGATACAGGTTGCGCCTGTGATGAATACGGCAACACCAACCAGTATGCAGGTTCCAATCGTAAATCCAGAAACAAATGTTGCACAATCATCTGCGCCGATTGCTGCGCCTGCGCCTGCGGTCGCGTCTATGCAAAAACCGATGTCCCCTGTGACGGGTATGACCAGTATTACACCGACAACGAATAATGAAAATAGTGGAAATAAACCAACAAAAATTTATTATATTATGTTGATTATTTTGATTGCTCTGGCGATATTTACTTTGTGGATGTATCAGAAAAATATGGATAGTTCGGTAACCCCAAATTTGGTCGCAACGACCCCAGACAATAATGCGCCCGAAACAGCGCCAGCGGCGGTAGCAGACGAAAGCGCGTTTATTATCACACAGCCTACAATAACACCTGCGGCGGAATCTGTGCCTGTTGTTGCGCCTGCACCAATGCCAGAGTCAGCACCAGTATCAGAAGCAATACAGGAACCTGTTGCCGCAATAGAAGAGGTTACCTCTACAGAATTAGTTGTTCATCCTGTGTCTGATGTTTCAATTGAAACTGCGCCGATGGTGCAACCTGTGCAGCCGGTCACCCTGCCCGCGCCTGCGCCAGAGTTTGATACGCCTGCGCCGACAATTACTTCACCAGATAATGTTCAACCACAAATCATCGTAGATGAAAGCGTTACCGAGGTTGTTGCCCCAGTGGAAGATGTGGCGATGACCGAGCAACCTAGCGTCTCATCATCGTTATGCACCAGTGGCGATGCGCCAGATGTAAATGGATGCTGCGCAGGCGAAGAAAGCAGATGGATTGAAAGTTATAATGCTTATGGTTGCTGTTCGATAATGGATGGGGAATGCTATCCTCCATTAAAATAATGAAAAAAGTTATAAAATTATTTTTTCTGATTATGATTTGTATGCCGATTTTTTCGGCATACTCGGACGATGATTTGTCGCCAGCCATGGACGCGATAAATCCCCCAATAACCGAAAGTATAATGGTGGATGGGGTTGTTGCAGAACCTGTGGAAACTGAAAAAATCCCGACCGAACCCGTGATTGTTGCGACCTGTGCGCAATCTGTTATTGGTAATGCATTGGTGGCGGATGCTGCGTCTGTAAACAGCGATTCCCCTGTAAACGAAATCTATGTTTGGATTTATAAAAATATTCAATCTGATGCGACAATGAAACAAATTTTGGCTTGCCCAGAAATCGCCAGTTTGGACGAGACCGAAACTTTTGTTGTTCCGACGGTTCAATATGTTTTTCCAAATGGGCGAACAATTGTTGTAAATTATGAAGCCCAACCAAAGGTATTAAAACAACGTTTGTCGTTGGTCGGAAAAAAGGCTTTGCCTTGTTCGTCTGATGATGCAGAATGTATTTCCCCGCGGGTCGGCGCACCCGGGGACGAAAATGTCTGGACTAATACCGAACCTGCGTGGTATGGAATTTTGGTTGTTCGTGCTGGGTCGCTGGATGAATATATTGGACCCGATAAAAACAATACAATTTCGTTGCGGTATTTTGCAGATAATATCAGAAAATTTTATCCCGCCAGTTATAATAATGGGACAACGCCGTTATCTGGACCAATGCCACGCTGCACAACACAAAGCGCGTTCGCAGACGACAAAGATATTATAAATTTGGCGGCTGTAAAAACGATTGGGCTGGAAGATGCGGGTGAAACCGATACAAATGATTACTATGTTGCGGGGGATGTGAATTTGCAATGGGTCGCGTGGAGTCAGGTTGCCCTGGACGTCGGTATCACGATTGCAACAATGGGGGCTGGGACTGGGATAATGGCTGCGACCAAGGTATTCCGGGCGGCCAAGGTTTCCGATAAATTACTTGATGCGTCGCGCGCGTTGGATAAATTACCAAAGGTCAAAGAATTGTTTGCGGTGCGAAAACAACTGGACGCGGTAAACGACAGATTGAAACAAGCCAAGGGACTGGAAGATATTGCGAAAAAGTCCAAGGGTGAGAACATGGCAACCGACCTTAAATACGCACAAGACGAAATTAAAAAAGCAAACGATGAAATTACAAATATCAATAAACAAATAGCGAATTTAGAAACTTTTGACGATGTAAAAAAATATAGAAAAATAGAAGATAATTTTGAAAAAGTATGGAAAGTGGAACGCAACCTGAAAGCGTGGCGCACGCCCCAACGTGGGAATGTTGTCGCGCGAACTTGGCGGAGAGGTGCGGGTGTTGTAAAAACTCTGAAAGCAATAAACAAAAGTGACAATGTGATAAAATCCGCGGAAAAAGTCGCACGTGCTGGGGTAAAATCTGGGCGAATTCGTAATTGGTTATTCCGCAGCACATTGTCAAATGTTCGTCGTTTGGGAAAAATTGTTCGTAATACCGGCTTTTTGTATGGCGCAATGAAAATAGTTGGCGATATGTATGATTATACCGAAACAGCGACCGGGGAATTTACGAATAATATTGAATTTTCTCCGTTGGGTTTGTTGTCTGCGGATGATATAAAGGGTTCGGAAAATGTTGTGAATTATGGAATGTGGTTGATGTGGGTCGGGGATTCGCTGTCGGCGAATGATGATAATGCTGCTTATTTACAGGCAATGGATTTTGCAAATAAATTCCATCAAGATGTGAATGAGGTTCAGACAGGGGAAATTGAAAAAGGGCGCACGGCGGATACCCTGTGCGATATAGATATTTTTGTGGTACGTCCGATAATTCGCAACCCCGATGCGGATAATCCAGAACTTTATTATTTAATAATGAACGATGTCCCATGGCAGGTTCGCAGTAATTAGGTGTATAAATTCCTGTTGTTTTTTTGGACGAAATTCTTTATGATAAATATCAAGAGAGGTCGGTAATGAAAAAACTGGGTTTGATTTTCGGAATTTTTGGTTTGTGTGCGGTGATGTCTGGCGCGAACGCATACACTATGAAATCGCAAAAGGAACTGGGAAAAGACGATGCAAAAAATCAAAACATTGTTGTAAATTGCACAACCCGTGATGGTAAAATTTCGGGGCAAACCTGCGCCTTGCGGCGATACGCGAAATGCACAATAAATTCGGCGGGTAAAAAAAATTGTAATGGTTGGCAGTCATGGCAGGATTTAAGAAACCCAGGCTCTGGTTCATCCGATTGGCGCAAGGCAGCAGAACACTGCTGTCAGGCGAAGGGGTTGAGATAAAAAACGCGGGCAAGTCCGCGTTTTTTTTATTTATTAATTTGTTTTTTATGGGCGATAATCTGTTCAGTGCGTTGGTTTGCAAAAGTGTGTATTGCCGATAAGAAATTGTGATTAAATATTTTTTCGTTGTTTAATAAGGCAAAACGCAGGCAGTTTGTGGCGCAAGTATCTTCAGAGGTAAATAACCCTAAGGAAATAAAACTATTTTCATTTTCGATTAGTCTATATATTTTTCCAGAGAGAATATCGCACATATAAAACATTACGATACCGTATTCTGATGTTTCGCCAATTTTAGGATTATTAACTATTAGCGAATCGTCTGTTTTATTTGTATCTGCGGGTGCCGCAATTGCACCAACCATACGTAAATTATTTTCTTTCATTTTTTTGGTTGTAAATTTGTTTAATGGGGGGGAAATATTAAAAGATTCTGTGCAAATTTTTTTGTTATATGCTAATTTATATTCATTTGAATTTGATGAAAGTGTATAATGGTTCGCCAGTACATCATATAACCCAACAAAATTTTTATCTTTGTTTATGATTTCTTTCATTGTTTTTGACGCGGTATAAATCGGCGATTTTTCCAACCCTGTTATTAAATAGGCAGACATAAGAACGCTCTTCTCTCTATTTGTAATACAAATGTTTTGACTGATTTCGCGGCGTATTGCACGGCGTCTGGATTGGCGACGCTCAAACTCACTCAAAATATTCTGGCTATCCATATCTTTCGGCAATTTGGCTAATATCTTTCCGCTGAATCTTTGCATATAACTTATCCTTTTTTTATAAATTATAATTTATTTTACCCCAGTTATAATCATTTGTCAATAATAAAAAATAAACAATTAAACAACGCTGCCGCGAATTCCCTGTCCTGTGGGGTGGATAAAAAATGATTTGTCATTCCCGCTCCAATATCCCGCATAGGGGGGGATTTATCGTTGTCCTTTATAAAGGACAAGTTGGTAATTGATATTTTTTTCTGGAACTCTCTAAACACCCCGGCACTTCGTGCCACCCCTCCACAGGAGGGGAACTGTCCGCCCCACAGGGCGGGAATTTCTATATTGAGCAATACTAATCACCATCCACCAACACTAATTCACTTTCCCGCTGGCGGGATAGAATGTCAATTGTATTTTTTGCCATTTATCATACTCATTTTCGGGCAGCATACTGAACGGAACACAATTTTCAATCGCCGTGCGTATCGTGCCAAAAATATAATTTATCGCCGGATTTTCCGCTGCGGCGGATTCGCCCTCGAACCATAAATCGCTGACATAACCCCGTTTATTCATTGTTAAATGCGCCACAGCGCGAACATCTGATACCCCTGGGAAATTACTATCAAATACCCAACAGCGTATCATTGCGACCCGCAACGCATCAACCACAGACACCGTCATTGTGCGATTCAGACTAGTCGTTTCGCGATTGACCCGCACGATTTGCGGCGCACGCGGCGCTGTTTTATTTTCCACTGGTTTATCTGTTTTTTTATTTTCAACCATCGTTGTTGATTCAATCGGTTTTTCAGTTTCGCCTATTTTCTCATCTGGCTTTTTCATCGGTTCTTTTTTTTGTTGCGTCGGCTTTGGCGCATCGGGTGGCAATTCCGTATTAAAAACCATTGTTTCATCACCTTTGATTTCAACCCGTGATAAATCTATTTCATAAATTTGGACGTGGTCCGACATTACAACTGAATCCATCGGATTCAGCACCGCAAACGAGGTTATCAACAACGCCACAATTCCCAAATGCAATGCGATGGAAATAGTCATATTTTCAAAAGAAAAATTTTTATTATTCATTTAATAAATCTATCTCGAATTTTGCCCGTGGAGACCCGTTCGGTAAAGGTTTTATACCCGTAAAAATAAACCCGCTTTTTTCAATTGCGCGCCTGCTGGCCAGATTGTCAGGATGACATTGTGTTGTGGCTTTTTTTGCGCCGCGGTCCCGCGCAAGTCCAATACGCAATTTTACCAGTTCGGTTTGTATCCCATTGTTCCTATATTCAGGTAAAACAAAGCCACCATTTATTTTATAAATAGACTCATTATCTTCATCTTGTTGGATTCGTCCAAAACCAACCAATTTATTATCATCAAATGCACCCAAGATATTTCCAAGGTCAATGAGTTGCGCATATTCTTGCTCGGTCCGACCAGTAATCCAATCTTTATTTTTCATATTATCAATAATAATTCGTTCAATATGTACCAATTGTTGTAAATCTGCGGGATTCAATTTCTTATATATTATTTTCGGCATTTTTATTTCTCTATTTTTGTGCGCAATCCGACCTTTTGAAAGCCAGCATCCTTTAACGCACCCATCATTTGCATAACAGCGCCGTATGATGTCCCGCGGTCGCCATTTATCATTATTGCCAATTTTGGATTTTCTTCTCGGCTCGCCACCAGTCGAGCCACAATTTCATCGCGTGTCCGTTGTTCGCGACCAATAAAATAGCGCCCTGCACTATCTACGCCAATCTGAATCGCATGGTCATCGCCCGCCATCACGCTGTGCCCTGCGGTTGGTAAATCCAAATCAACCCCACTGGTCAGCATGGGGGCCGTCACAACAAATACCGCCAACAACACCGTCATAACATCTATCATTGGCGTCATTACAATCAGCGAATTAGAATCAACCGATTTTCTTTTTCGTGGCATTTTTTATTTCCTTTTCGCTTCTGATTCTAATTTATTATATAAATCATCTGACTTTTTGCTGAAATATTGAAAAAATATCGCCGCGGGTATTGCAACAAACAGACCCAGTGCCGTTTCCCCCAACGCAATCGCCAGGCCCGGTGCAACCACCGCCAAAGATGTTGAGCCCGTCGCACCCACCGACGCAAACAAATGCATAATTCCCCAGATTGTCCCAAATAATCCAACGAAAGGTCCCACCGCCGCGCACACCGACAAAAACCATAAATTTTTATCATAGGGTTCCATTGCCGCGTCAATATCCGCACCCGCACCCAACTTTAACGGACGTGTTTTTTCCATGCCCCATAAACGCAGTCGCCCGATGATAATCGTCCAAGATGCGATTGACGCCACCACCAGTAAGACCGATGTTAAAAATACCACTGGGTCGGATGGCGAAAAAATTGTTAAAAATGAAAAATCCTGTTCCATACTCTGCTCCTTTTTTTTTGTTTAATTGCACTTTGCACTTTGAACTTTGGTAATTAAAGATTCAGGGATTCGTTTTGGTTTCAGGTCCCCATCAATATACGCCGCCGTGCCGTTTAGTATAGCATAAATTTCACCATCTTTCACGAATTTTTGTTCAATTTTAATAGATGCTGCGCCAACATCTGTTGAATAAGTTTCAACAACAAATCTGTCGCCCAGTTGTAATGGCTTTTTATACTTTATATTTAATTCGCGAATTACAAAGCCGATATCCCCGTCGGGTGGCAATGCGTCACTAATCCATTCCATACGCGCCCGCTCTGCTATTTCAATATAGCGCCCGTGATATACAATTCCGCCAGCGTCCGTATCCGCGTAAGCGACCATAAAATGGAAAATATGGGGTTTCATTTTTTAATCCTTGAATTCTTCAAAACTGGTCCAACCCTGGTCAGCACACAACAAAACCAGATATCCAATTAAATCCGCAATGTCATTTTTACGCAAAGTCGGGGAATGTTTTACCCGTGCTAATTTATCGTCCAGGCGAACCGCAATCGCGTCCGTCGCCCCCGATTTTGCGAAAATCCCCAATGGCGTCAAAGCAGAATCCCCATACTCTATATTTTTATAGACCAGCAATGATTTCATTGCATCGCAAATTTTTTCTATGTCTTTTACGCTGCTCATTTTTTTATCCCCATGTGTTCATAGCCCGCGTCGGTCAATACCCGTCCGCGAGGTGTTCTTTGTATAAATCCTTGTTGCATTAAATACGGCTCGATAACATCTTCAATCGTGTCTGTGGGTTCTGATAAAATCGCAGACAGATTTTCAATTCCGACCGGCCCGCCCGCAAAGTGTCGCGCAATCGCGCCCATATATTCGTGGTCAATCGCGTCCAATCCACGTCCGTCAATATGCAATTGAAACAAGGTTGTTTTAATTACATCTGCGTCAATCCGCTCCCGCGCAGTTGCGTTTGCAAAGTCGCGTGCCCGCTTTAATAATCGGTTTGCAATTCGCGGGGTTCCCCGCGCACTGCGCGCCAGCGCGGACGCACCCGCCCCGTCAATTTCTGTCCCCAGGATTTTTGCCGAACGCGTTATGATTTTTTCCAGGTCGTCCGCGCCGTAAAAATTCAACCTTAAATCTATACCAAATCTATCCCGTAATGGATTGGACAACAGGCCCGTTCGTGTCGTCGCACCAACCAGTGTAAATGGCGGTAAATCTATGCGAACACTTTTCGCGCTGGGACCCTCGCCCAATAAAATATCCAACTTGAAATCTTCCATTGCCGAATACAGGACTTCTTCTATCGCAGTGGGCAGACGATGGATTTCATCTATGAATAAAACATCCATCGGTTCCAATCCCGTTAAAATCGCCGCCAAATCCCCCTGTTTAGTCAGCATTGGCGCCGCAGTCGCCCGAAAATTGGTCCCCATTTCATTCGCAATGATATGTGCCAATGTCGTTTTACCCAATCCCGGGGGACCATATAACAGCGCGTGGTCCATCGCCTCGCCCCTGTTTCGCGCAGCGGTCATAAAAACATTCAGATTTTGTTTTAATGATTCCTGACCAATAAAATCACCCAGTTTTTTTGGACGAATTGCTGCACCCATTTCATCGGGGATATTCGGGTCAATAAATCTTTTTGTTTCGGTCATTGTATTGTCTCTTTTTTTACTTGACATCTGTTTCATTTGTTTTTATAATCTGTTTCAGAGGTTTGGCTGAGGGGCGGCTACTGGTGGCTCCAATTGCACTACCTCTTTTTTTATTATTATATGGGTCTGGGTGAAATCTTATACTATATCTAATTGTTGTATGTTGTTTTTTTTCTATATTGGTAATTTCTTTTTTTGTGTATTGCAACTCGTGAATCTTATTTTCAAATAATTGTTGTATTTCTGGTCGGGCTGCTTTTACCATTTGTTTGGCGCGTCTGTATCCAGTATTTATTGTGTATATGCATAAATCTGCAACCTGAATCAAATAATTTGTATGGGATTCTATAAATAATGGTTCTGGCATAATTAGTTCTGACTGGCGTTTCCCGCGGTCGGTACGTGTAAAATAATTTTCCAGTTGTCGTTTGAATTTATTATCAAACACTTCTTGACATTGGTCCATAACCATTATTCCCGTTTCATGTCGTTCTTGTAAAAACAAATAAAATATTTCCATTAACCGAACGTGGTCGTATCGTAAAAATTCCGGATTGTTAAAATTGGCGGGTTTTTTCAATTCAGAGTCTATAACACCCGCAAAAATACACATATCGTATTTTGCCATCAAATTAAAAATAGTCTTTGCCATTTTTATACAAGCAACCCCATATGCGCACATATCTTTACGTAAAGGATTTCGTTTTTCTAAATGAGCAGTTAAAAATCTGCGAACACCTTTACGAATCTCTTCTTCGTTTTTAAATTTAAAATCGTAATCGGCCCATTTGAATTTTTCGCGATTTAATAATTTTGAACCTTTTATTTCAGTTCCGAACTCAGACAATCTGCACCCAAAAATACGCATTTCTGATTTTTGCATATTTATTAAAAACTTTGAGATATTTGTACTAGCAATAGAAACACCACCATGAATTTCATAAGGCATATTTTTGTGGTCATGACCACTTTCATCCATAAATAACAAATAACTCATATTTATTACCTTTTACAACAACTTGTCTTCTGCGTTTTCGCGACCGACATACGCCTTTATATCATTATAAAGTTGTTTTAATTCTGGTGGCGAAGCATATTTTTCAGTTGCATCTTTTATTTTTAAGATTTCAGTGCTGATTTGTGCCTGTTTCTTTAATATCTGGGATAAATGTGTTGCGAATAAGTGCGCGTTTTCGTCTTCCCGCGCGCCCTGGATAATCAGACCGCGATTCGGTCGCGGGGATAAAAAGGTGAAATCACTGACCGATATATCTGGCGATACCAGTGTGAAACCGCTGACCTCTGGCCGACGCATCATCGTTTGCAAGACATACCACGCCCCCTGGTGATTCCCTGCCAGCCACAGGCGGTCGCTGTCTTCGTTTTGGTTCTGAATCCAATCTATGACAGCGGCAATGTCAATAACATTTTCAGATGGAGTTCCGATAACCCCCTCGGAGTCCCCAACGCCACGATAGTCAAAGCGCAATACAGAAAAACCAATGTCCATATACGCACGAAACATTGCATACGCAACCCTGTCATTCATATGATAGCCCGCGTGTGGATTTCCCGGCAAAATCACCGCCAAGGGCGCGGCCACCGCCGCCGATTTATGATAAACTGCATGGATTTTTCCGGACTCTGCGGAAATCATTACATCAACCATTTTATATTCCTTACCTTTTTTATTTCATCGTTATTTATACAACATTATAAACATAAATTTCAAGATTATTTTTTGCTTTGACAGCGCCCCGTAAAATAAGGTATTATATAAAATAATGGGAAAAGGTAGAAAATATGACACGAATGATTTATGCACCAAAACGGGCAAAAATATTTGGACTTTATAAATATGTGGCGGTCTTGCTGGGGCTGGCGATACCAACTGCGGCGTTGGCGGCGGATAATTTTCAGACAATTTATACCGAGGTGCCCGTCCAATCATATTTGGCAATGCCAGACGACCCGAATTTCGTGCCCGAGGTTGATTTTATGCAACGCACGGATTCATTGAACTATGATGAAAATATAGAGGCTGCGCGCGCCCAGAAAGAGGCCGAAATGCCGGGTGCCCAGTTTTCGGACCGACCAGTGGTTGTATGTCGTGAATTTGGTTGTACGCGATTAAATGACCGGATTACACGGACATTCTTATTCAACAGCTTGGCGAATATGTTTATGATAAATACATCGTCCAGTCTCAGTCTGTGCGAGGCCGACCCATTTTCGCGAATTTGTTTGCAGTCGGGGATAACCTTTCCGGTACGGGTTGGGATTGCGAACGCTTTGGTAAAGATCCCCAGTGCCACAATTTCCCAGGTAAATGTGTCCAGTGGTCTGTCGCGGGCAACAATCGGTATGACATACGAATTTTTGGTAAATGGTATCAGTGTTCAATGTGCGCCGTCTCTGACCGATGTTGTGATTCCTGGTAATGCCCAGGCAACACTGGCAACACGTGAATTTTCGTGTAATATGACGATGGACGGACTGACCAATGTATCGCTGCTGATAAATGTTGATTACATAGATTTGGATATGGGTTTGATTGGCGGTTATTACTCATTGGGATTACAGGGTCCAACAACTGGTGGCGGAACGGGCTATGTCTTGTTCAAGACCCAGTATTCTAATCGTGGTATGAAGTCGGGTGTTGGTGGTGGCAAACTGGATGACAATCCGGTTATGACAATTGGACCGGGTGAATACGCGGTATCCCCGGTTGCAAAATAATGGTATGCCGCGAAACGCAAATTATGCGGGACGTGATATGAATAAAACAATTCTGGTTATTGACGATGACGATGTGTTGCGCGCCAGTCTGGCGACGGGTTTACGCACTGCGGGTTTTAATGTTGTGACGGCGGACGGCGCAGAAACAGGTGCGCATATTCTGGAACGGATTGCCGTTGATGCGATTGTTTTGGACCGAATGATGACGGGTATGGACGGATTGACTTTTTTACAAAATTTGCGGGATTTGGGGGATACGACGCCTGTGTTGATGTTGACGGCGATGTCGGGGGTGGAAAACACGATTGCTGGATTAGACGGGGGGGCAGACGACTATTTGGCAAAGCCGTTTCAATTACAGGAACTGGTTTTGCGGTTAAAAAATATCTTGCGATTAAAACGAGAATCTGGGGTAGCTTTACCGAATGGGCTTGCATTTGTTGAAAATGAGTTTTATATTAAGGATAAGTTATTTGCAATGTCGGATGCAGAAAAGACTTTGTTGCGGGCATTGATATCACCGGTTGGTGCGACCGCTGTTGCGACACCGATGGTTGCAAAAA
Organism: Rickettsiales bacterium; assembly: GCA_031262525.1. Classification (GTDB taxonomy): domain Bacteria; phylum Pseudomonadota; class Alphaproteobacteria; order Rs-D84; family Rs-D84; genus JAISHM01. Next base: position 23,180 of record JAISHM010000021.1, read on the forward strand.
GACTGCGCGAAAAATTGGTAAAATTTTTACCGGATATGGATTTGATAACAATGCGTGGTCGTGGGTATAAAATAATAATAAAACAAGATAGGTAAAAGATGAGATTACTGCCCCGCAGTTTTTTATGGCGAACAATTTTAATGATAATGCTGCCGCTGATTGTGGCCCAGGTTATTATGGCCAATGTATTTTTTGGAAATCATTGGATACGGGTTCATGCGTCAATGGCTCGTTCGCTGGCGGGCGAAATTACCACAATGTTGAGTTTGTCGGACAGCGGGAATGATGACGCGGTCGCGACAATGGCGCGGGATACTGGGATAAATTTGTCTGTGCATAAACATCTGAATCGTCCGCGTCGCAATGATAACGATGCGCGCCAGGTGGGGCAGTTGTATCAGTATTTGCGTGAAAATATAAAGGCTCCAACAGATATTTACATAGATACAAAAAATAGATTGTTGTATATAGATGTGAAAAAGGCGGATAAAATTACGACGTTTGCGACATCGTTGCGGCGCGTTTATTCCACCAGTACCGAGGTTTTTATTGTATGGCTGATTGGTTCGGTTTTAATTGTTGGTGCGCTGATTACGCCGTTTATAATTATGCATACCCGGTCAATTTCACGAATTGCGCGGGCGGCAAATCGGTTTGGACGCGGTCTGGACGATGCGAAATTTCGCCCCAGTGGGTCGCGCGAAATTCGTGATGCATCGGTCGCGTTGATTCAGATGAAAGAGCGATTAAATCGTTATAATCGGACGCGCACGGATATGTTAAATGCGGTCAGTCATGACCTGAAATCGCCATTGACACGGATGAGATTGGCGATTGAAACAGATACCGCGCCGCGTGAAACTTTGTTATCTGATATTGACCGAATGGCGCAAATGGTAAATGGATACTTGGAATTTGCGCGGGGTGAAATCCCAGAAATAGAACAAGAAATCACCCTGCCCCCGATGTTGAATCGGATTGCGCGCGATGCGATTGGCAAAAAGCAACTGGATACGGATTTTCCGGCAAATGCTGCGGCGTTTTATGCGCGTCCAACCGCATTGGCCAGTGCGTTCCAAAATGTTATTGAGAATGCTGCGCATCACGCAAAAAAGAAAGTTTTAATTACCGAGGTTGATACACCAGAATACATAGAAATTACAATTGACGATGACGGCCGTGGAATTCCCGCGGACAAGCGCGCGGAAGCGATGCGCCCATTTGTGCGCCTGGATTCGGCGCGCGGGACAAATACTGGTGGCACGGGGTTGGGATTGTCTATCGCGCAAACAGCAATTGAAAACCATGGCGGACAAATTGAATTATTGGATTCGCCATTGGGCGGATTGCGCGTTCGAATAATTTTACCGGTTTAACAATTTGTTAATTATTTTCTTAATTTTGTATAATTTTTACTTATAATTGCGATTATAACAAAGGTAAAACTATGAATTATACACAGACTTATGATATTTTGGGTTGGAAATACGATATGTCCGAAAAGAAAATTCGGCGTGCGATTTTGCGTTTTATTAAAAATAATAACTTGTTGAGCGATGCAGACGGGGGGATATTGTTTAGGATTCAAGATGATAATATGATACAAAAATTGACCGCGCTAAATTTTCTGTTTAATGAAAATACTTTTGCGAAAAGTTATAAAATGCCCAATGAGGATGATAAAAACAATAACGAAGAAAATTTGGCAGAGTTATGGGGCGGCGATACCAATGATAAAAATAATTTGTTATTGCCAAAGATAATTATAAACAACGATAAAAAATATCGAAAAATCGATAAAATGTTGCCTGTTATACTGGGTGCGAATGTGGGTTTTTTGGTGGCATATATTGTGTCCGACAAAACTGGCTATTTGACAATGGCTGTATTATCTGCGATAATATGCCTGATAGAAAGAGAGCGCGGTAGAAAAATTGCAAACCAAAATATAAACTTGATGGCATTGCAATCTGGGGTGGCAAACCTGGGTGATGTTTTATCACTTATAAAAAAAAGTAGATGATGAAACGAATCCTAATTTATCGGCAGAAATAGATAAACAACTCAGCGTATTGGATAAAAAGAAGCAAAACTCAAAATAAAAAACAGGGCCCCGCCCTGTTTTTTATTTTAACCCCTGACCCGTGCGATTTTTTGTTCCCATATTTCCAATTGAACCAGTTGTTGCCCATACAGGTTTCCGTGTATTTTGATTGTGTTTAACATTTTACTCAGTTGGATTTGGGTATTTGTATCATTCGGAAAATGTTTGGCAAATTCCGATGTTAAATTTGTAATTTTATTTACCAATGGCGCAACGATGTTTTCGTTGTGTTCTTGTTTCTTTTTTTCTTGTTTTTCTTTTTGTTTTTTCTGAAAATAGCGGGCTTTTTCATTCATCTTATTTTCCCCTTGCCGGAATTTTTAATTTTTGTTTTGGAAATATCAAGTTTGGATTCTTGATATTATTCGTTTCCGCAATCATTGTATATATCGCACCGCGTCCCAAAAAGTTGCGCGCAATTATCCATAACGCGTCCCCGCGGCGAACGCTATAAAAAGTATCATTGCTGGGTTCTGGCATTACAAATTCATATTTTATAACGCCCGCACGTCTGCCATTTCCATCATGCATACGGACGCGCAATGTATATGCCCGTCCTGCGACCAGTTCGCCAACATTTGCGCCGACGCCATACGCGTGATGGTCAGATACAATTCCATTCCCCAGTGGTTGGTTATCCAGTGTCAATGTAACGCGTGTGCGTGGAATACCGTGACCCGTAACGACCAGACGCCCGCTGTCCAGATAATCTATTTTATCAACTGATAATTCACCGCTGCGTAGTGATGGGCGTTGCAGGAATTTTGACCCGTCTGCCGTCATCAACAGCGACATAGAATTTTTTGTCCCGCGTGGCGAAATATAAACAAAGACATTATTTTCAGAATCTATGTTTTCATCTGCGCCGATTAAACGAATTGTGTAATTGCCGGATTTTAATGGGCGCGTGCCAACATAAACAAACTCACCATTTTCGTTTGCGCGTTCTGTCGCAATGATTTTCTTATTCAATTTAATAGACACCGCAGAGTTCGCTTTCCAACGACCCGCCACCATTATATTCCCTGATTGTTCAATTCGAACCATATCAAATGTTGGAATTTCTGTCGGGACCGATGGCGCGACATCTGCGGCATTACGAACCGGCATAATAATCGGTTCGGGAACCGCGGGCGTCGCAACAATATTACAACGCGGGATCGCAAGTGTATAAATTGCCATTACAATAACCGCCACCGCGCACAAAATTGGGAACCAGTATTCGCGAACAACTCGTAAAATGCACGATTGCTTTTGATTTTTCTTCAATGCAGGGTTCAGTCCATTTTTTGGTTTTGCAAAGAAATTTACGCTGCGCCAGAAACGATTAGCAAACGCACGGCGTTCGGATTTCCATTTTGATTGACGCGCGACCGCGCCACGAACTACTTTGTTGGATTTTTTTAATTGCCCCATATTGGCATAACGTTTTTTCTTTTTTCCCAGCATCGGAACGAGCCTCTTTTTTTTATCGTTTTGTTATCTCTCGTCCGAATATAATTTTACAATCAAATAATTTTCTTGTCAATGAAAATGTGGTATAATACAGAAAAAGGACGAATTATGAAAAAGATTGGAATTATAACAACTGGCGGAGATTGCAGCGGGTTGAACACCGCGATTGCGCGATTGGTCGCAGGGGGCGCATTGCGCGGTCATAAAATGTTTGGGGTTTTGGACGGAATGGACGGGTTGATGTCGCGGACACAACAAATTATCCAACTGGATGTGGATTCTGTGCCAATTCATGCTATGCGCCTGTCGGGCAGTTTTCTGAAAAATGGCGACCCAAAAAACGAAGATTTTGCTGATGCCGCACGCGCGGGAAAAATGAATACATTTCAATCTAAACTAAAAAAAGGTATTGAAGAATCTGGGCTGGACGCTTTGATTCTAATCGGTGGCAACGGCAGTTTAAGTTTGGCAGTGCAAAATATGGCGGTTTATTCCAGTGTGCAATTGGTTTGTATCCCAAAGACCGTAGATTTTGATGTTCCAATGACGGACGCGACAATCGGATTTAATACCGCGGTGAATCAGTTGGCTGCGTTTTGCGACCAATTGCTATTGACCGCGCGCAGTCATCATCGCTGGTTCGTGGTCCAGACAATGGGGCGCGACACTGGGCATATCGCGTTGCACACGGGGTTGGCGACTGGTGCCGATGCAATTATTATTCCAGAGGTTAAATTTTCAACAGAAAACTTGGTAAAACATATAAAAAAATCAGGTCGTGATTTTGGGATTATTCTGGTGGCCGAAGGGATTAAAATACGCGGACATTCGGGGACTGCGGCGGATATGATTGCGCGCGAATTACTCAAGGGCGGGATTGCAGCGCGGACAGCTTTCCCAGGGTATATTCAACGCACAGGCGATACATCGGCAACGGATAAAATTTTGGCGACGCGCTTTGCGGATGCGGCATTGGACGCGGTTGATAATAATGAAACCTTTGTTATGACGTCATTGGTTGATAATGAAGTCGTTCGTATCCCGCTGTTGGAAATGTTTGCCGATGGTAAAATCTGTCGTGACCCGAATATCCGTGGCGCCGATATGGCAAATTCTTTTGTTGATTTGTCCAGTCCTCTGCTGCGCACCGCGTCCCAAATGGGGGTGTATATTGGGGAAATAAAGAAATAGAGTTGTCGGTTGATAAAGTAAAAAAAACGCGGGATTCCCCGCGTTTTTTTTACTTTTCAGTTTTATTTTTCGGTGGCATCTGTGTCGGTTGCCGCTTCGTCCGATTTTTGTTCGGATTCAGCGCCCTGCCCCGAATTTGCCGCCGCTTCTTGTTGCGCCTTGTAAATCGCCTCGCCCAACTTCATCGCGCGTTCGGTCAGCGCATCGGTTTTGGTTTTTAGCCCTTCCGCGGTCGCGTCCGCTTTTGCGACTTCGTCTGACAATTCTTTGATTGCAGATTCAATCCCGTTGCGTGTTTCCGCATCCACCTTGTCCCCGTGTTCTTTCAGCGATTTTTCGGTCGCAAAGATTGCGGTTTCTGCGGCGTTTTTCGCCTCGGCCAACTCTTTTTTCTTTTTATCTGATTCTGCGTTTGCCGCTGCGTCGTCCATCATTTTTTTGATTTCTTCTTCACTCAGCCCACCATCAGATTTAATAGAAATTTGTTGTTCTTTGCCAGTTGCCTTATCCTTTGCAGACACATTCACGATGCCATTCGCGTCAATGTCAAAGGACACTTCTATTTGTGGCATTCCGCGTGGTGCGGGGGCGATACCCTCTAAATTAAATTGCCCCAGCAATTTATTGTCTGCCGCCATATCGCGTTCGCCCTGGAATACGCGAATTGTAACCGCATTTTGATTGTCTTCGGCGGTTGAAAAGACCTGGGACTTTTTGGTTGGAATTGTCGTATTCCGGTCAATCAAGCGGGTAAAGACACCGCCCAATGTTTCAATTCCCAATGACAAAGGCGTCACGTCCAATAATAAAACATCTTTGACATCGCCCTTTAACACGCCGCCCTGAATCGCCGCGCCCAGTGCGACCACTTCGTCTGGATTTACACCCTTATGCGGTTCGCGTCCAAAGAATTCTTTGACGACATCCATTACACGTGGCATACGGGTTTGCCCACCAACCAAGATAACCTCGGAAATTTGGGATTTTTCAATACCTGCGTCTTTTAATGCTTTTTTGCATGGTTCAATAGTTTTCTCAATCAAATCCGCAACCAAAGATTCCAACTTTGCCCGCGTCAGCGTTGTGTTAAAATGCACAGGTCCCGATGCGTTCGCAGTCAAGAACGGCAAATTGATATCTGTTGTTGTTTTTGACGACAATTCAATTTTTGCTTTTTCTGCTGCTTCTTTTAATCTTTGTATTGCCAGTTTGTCGCCGCTGATGTCAATTCCCGTTTGCGATTTGAATTCTGAAATCAAGTGTTCCAAAATACGCGCGTCAAAGTCCGCCCCACCCAGCATTGTATCGCCGTTTGTGGATTTAACCTCGAACACTCCGTCAATAATTTCCAAGATTGAAATGTCAAATGTTCCACCGCCCAAGTCATATACCGCGACAATCCCATTTTTGTTTTTATCCAGTCCATACGCCAGTGCCGCCGCAGTTGGCTCATTCACGATACGCAGGACGTTCAGCCCCGCAATGCGGCCCGCGTCTTTGGTTGCCTGGCGCTGACTATCGTTAAAATATGCCGGCACGGTAACGACCGCATCTGTAATTGTTTCGCCCAGATAAGTTTCTGCGTCTTTTTTTAATTTCCCCAAAATCATTGCACTGATTTGTGATGGAGCGTATTTTTTACCCTCTATCTCAACCCACGCATCGCCATTGTCGCCCGCCACGATTTTATACGGAACATGTTTTTGTATTTCCTTGATTTCAGGTGAATCAAAGCGTAAACCCATTAAACGTTTAATTTCATAAATTGTGTTTGTTGGGTTTGTCACAGCCTGGTTTTTTGCTGTAATTCCAACCAGTTGTTCCCCGCCACTGGTGAATGCCACGACCGATGGCGTTGTTCGCGCACCTTCGGCATTTTCAATAATTTTTGGATTGGTGCCGTCCATAAACGCCATCGCGCTGTTGGTCGTCCCCAGGTCAATTCCCAATACTTTTGCCATTTTTACTACTCCTATTTTTTGTTTTACCATTTTAATATAGGTAAAAAAAATCCCCCGTCAAGGGGGAATTTCCGAATTATTCAATGCAACAATTGACCTTGTTCTTTACCCATTCCCCCAGGCGTTTAACCGTTGATTTTTTACCAGACTTTTTAATTTCCGTGGACGCCGCCAGTGCCGCCGCGTGTCCCTGCTTTGCGGGCTGTGTGGCGACATACGGCAAAATATCACCTTCTATCTTTTTCACCCCGTCCAGGTCAACCAAGTCCATATTTATCCCCCAAAACAAGGAATATAAATCATAAGCCTTGTTAAACAAATCGGTCGCTTCGGCCTTTTTACCCGCGCCCAGTGCCTTGGTTCCAACCTCCATCAGGCGCATACTTGCCGCCAACAAGTGTTTGGATATACACCACACTTCCCCATTTTCTGCTGTTGATTTTTTAACAATTCTTTCCATTAAATCTTTGCGCATATCGCGCACAACTTTTATCAAATCGTAAAACCCGGTTTTGCCCGTTTTACCACCGGAAAAGAAAAAATGTTCTTCCAGTGAAATCAAGTTCATCAAAGCAATGGATAAATCCTGGTCGCTTGATAAATCCAAAGGATTAGCTTTTTTTGCCGCATCTGTTTTTTCAATCAGTTGTTCCAATGTCAATTTTTTTGATGGTTTTTTTACTATTTTTTTTACCATTTTTTATTTTCCTTTTAATTTTTTATAAATATAAAATTCCTGCGAAAATCGCCGTTATTATGGTCAGCGCGACAAATGGGATTACGACCTTTTGAAATGGGAAGTATGATTTTCCACCATTGTGTTTTAACAATTTTGCGTTCCAAGTTTCCGCTGCATATAAAACAATTGTTCCCGCGACAATCCCAACCATCAGTTTATCTGTGCCGAAAATCGTATTTCCCGCGCCACCAAACCGAAAGCCTGGCAATAAATAAACACACGCCAAAAATCCATACCAAACCAAAACATCCAGTAAATACCAGAATCCATTTTTAATTCCCCGTTTATTCATCCATTTTGCCGTCCAGAATACCAGAACCAGTGTAAATGCGCCTGCCCAAATTCCAGCCAACGCCAAATCAACACCCCATACCTCTAAAAAAGTCAGCCCCGCACCAATCGCGACCGTGCAAACCGGACACACCGCAGCCGCAGGCACAGCAAATAATACCGCCGCAAAAAACAATAATAATTTTTTCATAAAATTCCTTTCTTTGCGCGAATAATACCAAAATCCCACGCGCGCGTCAATAGTTATAAATTCCGTATTAAACCCGACGGACTGCGCGCAAGTGTGCCGACCGCGCCCGCGGATTTCGCGCCAGTTCATTCGCGTCTGGACGAAATGTTTTCAGATTTACAAAGGGCGCGTCCGCCACAGGAAAGCGCGGGTCACCAATCGGGGTTATCCATTCGCGAAACTTTGATTTTACAATTCTGTCTTCGCTTGAATGAAACGAGACACACGCGCAAATTCCATTCTTGTTCAATAAATTTGGAACCGCGTCCAATGCGTCATGAATTTCCCTAAACTCATCATTTACCGCAATGCGCAATGCCTGGAACACAGGGGCAATATCGCGCGGATTATAGATTAAATCGCGCAGCGCAAATGTAGTTTGGGGTTGGGCATCTTTTATTGCACGCGCAATCGCGCCCGCTTTTTTTATATCACCAAAATCGCGTAAAATTTGTGTCAATTCAGATACAGGCAGATTTGTAATTAAATCCGCGGCAGATTCACCGCCGCCCCCCATTCGCATATCAAGTGGCGCATCAAATCGCCATGAAAAACCGCGCCCAGGGTTGTCAATTTGCATACTGGAAATCCCAAAATCAAAAACAATCGCGTCAAATTTTTCCGCTAATTCGCCAATTTTAGAAAACGGGGAATTTATAAAACGAAACGCGTCGCCAAATTCATTACGCAGACCCGAAGCGTCCATGGTAACCGACGGGTCGCGGTCAAACGCAACCACCCGCGCGCCACGTTCCAAAAAAGCCCGTGAATAGCCGCCCGCGCCAAATGTTGCGTCCAAAATCAGTTTTCCGCGAATATCGCCCAGTGTTTCCAAAACCGAATCCAAAAGAACAGGAATATGCTTCATACTCATATTTTATACCAAAATAATAAAAAATACAAATTTTATAAAATTATTTGACAAAATAAATTATATAGATTATAATAAGTATATAAATAACAAAAGAGGGATAAAAATGGGTAAATTACCAATCTTGAAAGATTTTGATAAATTTGTTAAAATGACCGATGATATGAATGAATATGTCAATGATATGGATTTATTCAGAGCAGAAATTGACGCATTGCGTTTAATGGATAAAATGGATAAAACAGAAAAAAGCGCACTTGAAATTGAAGCACGGGGTATTTCTTTGGACGCATTGATACAATTGTATAAAATAGATTTAACAACCACATCGCCGCAACAAATTCGTAATTTAATAAAACAGGCAACACCATTTTTATCCAAAGAATTACGTCAGCGTTCTGATTCCGCCACATTCAGACAATTTGACACAATTCATGATAACCTGGTTGGTGATTCTGTTAGTGTCTTTCTAAAAGGAATAGCAAAGTTATATAAACATAAATACGAAGATATGTGGAAAAATTTGGAAGATTATCGTGTGGATATGGACGAACAAATAATAAGAATGACCGACAAAATACTTACAATTCCAACACCAAAAGTGCATAATATTCGCCAAGACACACGACAATTTTATAATGAACAACAAATCAAAGGTAAATAAAATGAATTGGTTTAATAGATTACTGAGTAAAAAAAATAAATATGACCCACTAACTGCAAAACATCTGGCGTTTATGGCAGTTATGGAAAGATATATTATACACCAATCCATAGAAATCAAGGAAGAACTGGGTTTATATAAAGCAATAAATACATGCTTGACAGAAAGTATTAAAACCGCAGCGGCTTTTATGCAACCAGTTGATGATTTGGATAATTGGGTGCGTAACCAATTACAAAAACATAATAATCCGATTTTTGACGATATTAATATCTCGGATGATAATAAGAAAAAATATTATGATTTGTATAAAAAGTGCAGAGTTATAAATGCTGAACCCGCCAAAATCGGGTATAGAAGACAAAAAAACTAATAAAAGACGGGAATTTTCCCGTTTTTTTATATACAAAGAAATGTATTGCTTTTATTTTTATGTTATGTAAAATAACGTCGGTTTTGCGAGTGTAGTATAATGGTAGAACAAAAGCTTCCCAAGCTTTGGGCGAGGGTTCGATTCCCTTCACTCGCACCAATAAAATTATCCCTGAACTTGACTTTTGCAAAAAAAAGCGCAATAATAAGGAACAGAAATAGAAATAAACCCTTTGCCTGTGGGCACGGGGCACCGAACGGCGAGTTCTCGCTCTCGGTGAATTTTTATTAAAAAAGAAAACAAAAAACAAAAGGAAAAATAAAATGGCAACAGTTATTCGTTTGGCGCGTTATGGAACAAAGAAACGCCCTTATTATCATATCGTCGTGACCGACTCCAGGGCAGCGCGTAATTCTGGAAATATCCTGGGGGTGATTGGAAAATACAATCCTATGGTCGCCAAGGATTCCGCAGACCGGATTAAATTGGATATTGATGCGGCAAAAGTATGGATGGGCAAAGGCGCGCGTCCGTCTGACCGTGTTTATAAATTTTTGGCAAACGCGGGAGTAGTCGCGGCAAAACCAATCCCAGTCCAGACAAAAAAAGATAAACAATCTGAAAAAACACTGATGAAAATCCGTGATAAAGAAGCCAAACTGGCAAAAATAGCCGAGGAAAAAGCGGCAGCAGAGGCAGCAGCAAAAGCGGCCGAGGCGCCCACAGAAGTTGCAGAGCCAGCAGCAGAAACACCAGCAACAGAAGTTGTCGCCGAAGCGTCAGCCCCAGAATCAGAAAGTGCAGAGGCGTAAGGATGAGACCATTTATTCTTAGTAAACAAGAATTTGGGTGTCTGGCGACTTGGTTTTTGAATCGTAAAAAACGTGCTTTGCGGGCGGAATATCCCAACCGGCAAAGCAAGGTTTTACGTCAACGCATAATGGCGCAAGAACATAAAAACATAAGCATATCACTTCGGAATTTGGTGGACCAATGTGTTTACAAAGATGAAAATGGAATTATGTCTTTGGATTTGGATGAGTCGCAAAAACTCTTTGAAAGAATTGAAATAGGACAAAAGTTGCAACTGCGACACATCGAGCATAGACAAAAATTTAGCCAAAATGTTGCACGTAAATATGGAAAACAGAATGGAGAATAAAACAGATAAAATTTTGGTCGGACGTATTGTTGCCCCCCAGGGGTTGCGTGGCGATGTGCGTGCGCAAGCCTGGACCACCCGTCCGTCTGATTTTTCCACCCTGCCCGTTTTTTCGGAAAAATATGGCGTGGCGAAATTTGTTCGCGCGGTACCTGGCTCTGACATCGTTATCGTAAAATTTGACGGAATAAATGACCGAAACACGGCGGAAACACTGCGCGGCGTGGAATTATTTGTTTTGCGTGATGATTTGCCTGTGCTGCCCAGTGGCGAGTTTTACTATGCGGATTTGATTGGTATGAATGTTGTCGGACACGGAAAAGTTGTTGATATAAAAAACTTTGGCGCGGGCGATATTTTGGAATTGGACAACGGGGAAATGATTCACTTTTCATCCGTGAACATAGACAGGGATAAACGAGAGATACAAATTAAAGAATAAAAGAAATGAAGGAAAAACTTGATAATACTGCTTACATCCTAAGATTCAACAGCAAAAATCCAGAATGGAACAAAAAAAGCGTTGCGATAGAAAGGGGGGTAAAGAAAAATTTGCAGTTGCCTTATTGTATTTTAACAGAAAAAACAAAAAATAAAACACCAGAAAAATCTGGTTACGATGATAGATTCAGGAAAATAATAACTTATTATGTGTATGAACACACAAAAGTAAGTTTTTTGGATTTTTTAAGTCAAATAGAAAGTTTAACTGAAAAATATTACAAAAAAAGGTAAAAAAATGGGAACGATTAGTATAAAATACACAGAAAATCAGAATAATATCTTGGAATATATACATACACCTTGTGACAATCCATCGAATCACGAATCTTGCACAATTACGAATCATCTGCGGTGCATAGGGCAATCATATAAAATAAATAAATCCGATGTGCTTGGCGGGAATGGTTTAGCAAATATCAGCGTTATACTTGATTCAAACCACCCAGACGAAAATATCCCACAGATTATATGTGATGCGGTTTGTAAAACAGAATGTCCATTTTGTTCAATAAACCCAAGGCTAAAAACATACTAATAAAAATGCACTTTAATATCATAACTCTTTTCCCTGAAATGTTTCCTGGGACGCTATTGGGCGGGGTCGTTGGCCGCGCGTTGGGGTCGGGGTTATGGTCACTGGATGTAATAAATATGCGGGATTTTGGCGTTGGAAATTATAAAGCAGTTGATGACGAACAATTTGGCGGTGGCGCGGGTCAGGTTATAATGCCGGATGTCATTGCCGCGGCAATAGATTCAATCCCAGACGAAAAACGTGGTCAAATAATTTACTTTTCCCCACGGGGGGTGGTATGGAATCAAAAAATGGCCCGAGAGTTTGTTATAAGTTCCCCTCCTGTGGAGGGGTGCGGCAACGCCGCGGGGTGGTTTAGCCAAGCCCGAAATTCACAAAGATATTACAATTTACCTTTTAATCCCGATTTAACTGAACGCGCAAAAGA
>JAISHM010000011.1 GCA_031262525.1 Rickettsiales bacterium
CGGGGGGTGGTTTAGCGTACTTCTTGATAAAATGGCGAGTTTTAATAATAAAGTATTTAGACAAAGTTATTTCTATACCTTGGCTAAACCACCCCGGCACTTCGTGCCACCCCTCCACAAGAGGGGAACATTTGCACTTTGCACTTTGGTATTTGCACTTTTTATTGGTGCGGCGGATGCGGCATTGACCATGCAATCCAAACTGGACCGCAAGACCGGAATTGACACATCATCAACCGGACAATACGCCGTTTATGCCACCGATTCCGCGGGGGGATTAAAATTGACGGGCGCCAATCTGTCCGCGGTCGCAAAATCGGGCGACTATGACGATTTATCCGGAAAGCCGACAATTCCCGCCGCGCCAGGTGCGATAACCGCAACACAAATAAACACAGGAACATCAACCGCCGCACAGACAATCTCTGCGAATGTGGCGAATGTGGGGATTGCGCCGTTTGCGGTTTTATCGGGGTCATCCACATATACCGCGACAATCCCCGGGTTCGTTCTGGAAAATGGTGCGCGCGCATTGGTTTATACAAATCAATTCATTGCTTGTAATAATTCTGATTATACATTAAATATAAACAGCACAGGCGCAAAACAATTTTATTGCGCCCAACTTAATGTGTCCTTAAGCAGCAGCAACGGCGCCTTGTTTCAGGTTGTTTATGTATCGTCACTGGGGAAATATGTTGTATCCGGCTATCAACCGACTGCGGACGATGCTGGTGATTCAATTCGCAGTGGCACATACGCCGAACATACAATTTCACCCGTAACACTGAAACGTGGTATGATGACATTTATCGGGGGAATTTGGACGACCAGTGGAACATCGTCGGCATACACGATTACACCGCCGACATCCCCCAATGAAAAAACCTTTTATAACAACACAACCCTGTATGTCGGGCAAAAAATCGTCCTGAAAATACATGTCACCAATGCCGCAAACGCGACCCTGAAAATCAATTCTCAGACCGCAAAACCGATTTTCTATAACGGCGCCGCGATTACCGCTGGAAAATTACAGGCAAATGGAGTTTATAAATTCGTTTATGATGGCACCAATTACAATGTTGTTGCGTCCCCAACCGCAGATGTGATTCCTGTGCCAACCGCTGTCTGTGGGAACCTGGCGGATAAATGTGCGTTGGGCTATACGGATGATGATTTCGTTTGGGATTCGATAAAGAGATAAAATAAAGTGCAAAAGTTCCCCTCCGGTGGTGGGGAACTTTTATTGCGCAACACTAACCACTGACACTAACACTATTTCAGATATTTACCCAGGTATTTACCCGTTAAACTTTTTTTACCCGCGGCAATTTGTTCCGGTGTGCCCGCCGCCACCAGATTCCCACCCGCGTTTCCGCCCCCAGGCCCCAGGTCAATCACCCAATCCGCGGTTTTAATTACCTCTAAATTATGTTCAATCACCACAACCGAATTTCCGCCATCAACCAATTCGTGCAAGACATTCAGCAACATTTTTATATCCTCGAAATGCAGCCCTGTGGTCGGCTCGTCCAAAATATACAGCGTGTTCCCCGTGCTGCGCGCGGACAATTCTTTCGCCAGTTTGATTCGCTGCGCCTCGCCCCCCGACAGGTCCAGACTGCTCTGCCCCAGTTTGATATAATCCAGTCCAACCCGTTTCAATAATTCCAATTTATTTTTAATCGCAGGCACATTTATAAAAAACCGATACGCTTCATCAACACTCATATTCAACACATCTGCAATGGATTTTCCGCGATATTTTATTGCCAGTGTTTCATCATTATACCGCTGGCCGTGGCATTTATCGCACTGGACATACACGTCTGCCAAAAAGTTCATTTCTATTTTTATAACGCCGTCGCCGTTACAAGCCTCGCACCGACCACCCTTCATATTAAACGAAAAACGCCCCGGGGTATAGCCGCGCATTTTCGCCTCTGGCAAGCCTGCGAAAAATTCCCGAATGTTCGTAAATACCCCCGTATAAGTCGCAGGATTACTGCGCGGGGTGCGACCAATCGGGCTTTGGTCTATGTCAACAACCTTGTTTATATTTTCCATTCCCTGAATCACATCGTGTGCGCCAGATTCTATGCGCGAATTATACAGTGCCCGCATCAGCGCAGGATACAGCGTATCCAGCAACAAAGTGGATTTTCCACTGCCCGAGACGCCCGTCAAAGCCACAAATTCACCCAGCGGAATTTCAACATCTATGTTTTTCAGGTTGTTTTCACGCGCCCCGCGAATTACAATTTTTTCACCATTTCCAGTGCGACGTTTTTTCGGCACTTCTATTTTCTTTTTACCCGACAGATACTGACCCGTCAGCGAATTTTTATTTTTTATGACCTGCTCTGGCGTTCCCGCAGCCACAATTTCACCGCCGTGAATTCCCGCCCCGCGCCCAATGTCAATCAGATAATCCGCCGCACGCATCGCGTCTTCGTCGTGTTCCACGACCAGAACCGAATTATCCTTGTCTCGCAGCATTTTTAATGTTTCCAGCAATTTATCATTGTCCGATTGGTGCAGACCAATACTGGGTTCGTCCAGCACATACAACACGCCCGATAGACCACTGCCGATTTGCGACGCAAGCCTTATCCGTTGCGCCTCGCCGCCCGACAGCGTCCCTGCCCGTCTGTTCAATGTCAAATACCCCAGGCCCACATTTTGCAAAAATTCCAGACGACTGGTGATTTCACGCAAAATCACGCGCGCAATTTCATTTTCTTTTTTGGTTAAATGTTTCGGCAATTCACGAAACCATATCAAAGCGTCATCAACCGATAAATCCGTCGCATCCGAAATATCAGAACCATCAACACGAACGCACAAGGCCTGGACCGACAGACGTTTTCCATGACAAACTGGGCACGGCTTTTCCGTCAGATATTTTCCCAATTCTTCGCGCATATAGTTTGATTCCGATTCACGCCAGCGGCGTTCAATATTTGGAATTACGCCTTCATACGGCTTTTCATATTTATAATCGCCCCACTGAATTTTAATCGGCGTATCGCCCGTTCCATACAAAATTATATTTTTTTGTTCGTCCGTCAGCGAATACCAAGGTTTGGTCAGTGGAATTTTATACGCACGCGCAATTGCCTCTAACAAATGTTCATACTGGGTTGGATAACCTGAACGCGACCAAGGCGCGATTGCCCCTTCGCGAATACTTTTTGATGCGTCTGGCACGACCAAGTCCGGAGACATTGACATCTGAACCCCCAGACCATCGCACGCACTGCAAGCGCCGGTCGGTGCATTAAACGAAAATAAACGCGGTTCAATCTTTGGCACGGTAAAGCCCGACACTGGACACGCATAATTTTGCGAATATAAAATATCCGCGTTCGTATCCAATCTGCGGACCAAAACGCTGCCCGGGACCAATTTCAACGAAGATTCAAAATCCGCAAACAATCGCGATTTCGTGTCTTCATCATTTTTTATAACCAATCTATCCACAATCACAAAAATATCGTGTTTTTTATTTTTATCCAGCGCGGGTGCTGATTCCAGATTATACAATTCGCCGTCAATTATTGCCCGCTGGTATCCTTGTTTAATTAAAAAAGCAATTTCTTTTCTGTATTCGCCCTTGCGTCCCTGGACAATCGGCGCCATAACATAAATTTTTGTGTCAATCGGTAATTGCATTGTCCATTCGGTCATTTCTGCAATAGTTTGTGATTTAATGGGTAAGCCCGTCACTGGCGAATGCGGAATCCCAACCCGCGCCCACAACAAACGAAAATAATCGTAAATTTCGGTAACAGTCCCAACAATTGACCGCGGATTTTTTGATGTAGTTTTTTGCTCTATGGAAATTGCAGGCGATAAACCCTCGATAAAATCAACATCGGGCTTTTTCTGCATATCCAAAAATTGACGCGCATACGACGACAGGGACTCAACATAACGGCGTTGTCCCTCGGCATAAATTGTATTAAACGCCAGCGAAGATTTACCACTGCCAGAAACGCCGGTCAAGACCACCAGTTTATTCTTTGGTATGTCAATGTCTATATTTTTAAGATTGTTTTCTCGCGCACCGCGAACTTTTATATTATTCATAGTTTTTATTATAAGGCGAAAAAGTAAAAATTCAAGGCGGGAAAGATTCCCGCCCGATACACTATTATTTTTTATCTTCTTTGGGTTTTGTTAAATCCTCGGCCGTCATCGACACTTTTTCGCGACGCGTGTTTTCTTCACCCAATTTTGGGGCCAGCGTCCCATCAACCCAGACATCTATGACGCCTGCATTACCAAAATTTCCACGCAGTTTTCCGCCTGGCAAATAATATACATCGCCCGGCATCATAACCTTGCTAAACAAGGTCTCGCCCGTTGCGTCGTCTATTTTAACCCATGATTCCTTGGTCGTTTGTAAAATTATATTCGCGGTTGCTTTGTTTTCAATTCCGAATTCTTCATTTATTTTTTTATTAAATTCTGGTAAATTTGTTGCCACCTGGACCGGGGTATCAGCCCCACCAGTGTTTGATATAATCGCAGTTACGCCCCAAACAACTAATAAAATCGCAACTATACAACCCACGGCGCCCCCAAACCATTTCCAGTTTTTACGCATAAATTTTTGTGCAGTATCCAGTGTTTGTTTAATTTGTTTTTTATGGTCTGGACGCGATGCGGCCATTGCGCGTTCTTTACGTGCAACCATTTCTTCTTCGCTGATAATACCCAATTCGTCTTTTATTTTTTTAATAATTTCATCGGGATTCAGTTCCAATTCCACCGCGTAATTGCGCGCAAACCCCAGAATATAAACAACCTCTGGGATTTTATGATAATCGCCGTTTTCCAACGCTTCCAGAAATCCTTCCTTTATACACAATTGTTTCGCAATGGTCCCCAATTCGCGTTTGCGCCGACCAGTCGTCCGTGCATTACGCAGCATTTGACCCGCTGTTAAAACTTCTGGATTTTTATCTTGGATTTCTGTCATTTATTTTCCCTTTCTTCTATATGTCCGTGATATTATCATAATGTTATGCGTTGTCCAGAAAAAATTCACGCAAAGTTTTATTCATTTCCGCCGCATCTGTGATTTTATTTACACGCATACGAAACTCATTCGCGCCCGTCATTCCCGCGCTGTACCAGGCCGCGTGCTTACGAAACAGCGGGATTCCCGCGCGCGCGCCATAGTATTCCATCGTTAAATCAAAGTGCCTTAAAATTAAATCTGATTTCTTTGGTGGCGTCGCGCCCGTCAATTCCGAAAACAGCCAGGGTCGCCCCAACATCGCACGCCCAATCATTGCGCCCCCTGCCCCCAGTTTTTGGACAGATTCAATGTCCGCCGAACTTTTAATATCGCCGTTAAAAATAACCGGTATTTTTGCGCCGCGTGACAAGTCCGCAATTTTATCCCAATCCGCCGCGCCAGTATATCCAGCCGCGCGCGTCCGCCCGTGAATTGTGATAAATTTTACGCCAACATCTGCGGCAATTCGCACCAGTTCATCAGAATCCTGATGCGCCCCGTCCCAACCCAAACGGGTTTTTACCGATACTGGAATTTTTACCGCATCCACGACAGATTTCATAATTCGCCCCGCCAACGCATGGTCGCGCATTAAAAAAGCGCCCGCGCCCGCACGAGTCGCAACCTTTGGCACAGGACACCCCATATTTATATCTATGAATGATGCGCCCTGAGTCTCAATGATTTTTGCCGCGTCCGCCATAATCCGCGGGTCTGCGCCAAAAATTTGCGCGCCAACCCGTCCCTCGGTCGCATAATTATCAAAATTGCGTTTGCAATTTTTTGCGACCGCCGTCAGGGAATGAGATGAAATCATTTCGGTCAATATCGTAATATCAGGGGCACATTCACGCAAAATAGCGCGAAAAGGTCGGTCAGTAATGCCCGCCATCGGTGCAGCAAAGATTTGATTATTCTGTATCATAATGGTATAATACCCCCCATGAAGAAAAAAATCAAAGAATTATTGCAATTTTTGGTAAATGGTTGGCGTGGGGGATTGCGCGGAAAAATCGGCGTGATTTGCACGCTGTTTGCGGCGTTAATGTTTGTGCGTTTATTTTGGGGCGATGTCAGCCTGCAAAACTTTGTGATAAATTTTTGGCGATTGGATAACGCACAAACGGCATTGACCGCGGAACAAAAAAAGTTAGAATTGACACAGGAACATATTACGCTGATAGAAAATTATTCACCCGATTACATCAGCGAGTTATCACAAAAATACCTGAACATCGGCGCACCAGACCTGCGAATATTGAAATAAATAAATATGGTTTGCATTTTGCAAAAAATATGTCATAATCATTAGCGTGTTTGATATCGGGGCGTAGCTCAGTCTGGTAGAGTGCTTGCTTTGGGAGCAAGATGTCGAAGGTTCGAATCCTTTCGCCCCGACCAGTAATTTAGGAAGTTGCGTTCACTCGCGGCTTTTATCGTATAAAGTCCACACTCTGCGGGCTTTACAAACCCATTGACTTCTTTTCACAAAATTTTATACCAAATTCTGGATTTCCAAATTATCAAAATGCCGCGCCAGATATTCCGCAACCAGACGGCGATGACAATAATCAGGTAATTTTTCTGTGCATAAAAAACAAACATTCTCTAAATCAGAACCAAAAAATAACTTTTCAACTTGTCGCGTTGCCAAAATTTTATTAAAAACTTGTTCGTATTCCATCCATAATACTGCGCCATTTTTATAATCGTTTAATAATTCTTTTGTGGGTGCCAATTCCGACATCACAGCATAAAAAATTTTATGTGCAACTGCCGCCGAATATAAATTTTCCTCGTTCGCCCACGGCACAAATCGCGCGGCCCGCCACAGGCGAATATCTATGATTTTTTGCACGCCCGACGCTGCCAACAAATCCCAAAATTGTTGCTCTGACTTACCAGCAAAACCAATTGTAAATAGCATTTTATAATCACCTGTTTTATCTTGAAGTATTACTTTAATACACAATAATAAATAATTGAAAAATCTTGATTATTTTTCAACATCACAAATATCGTGGTCGCGCAAAAGCGCCTCTAATTTTTTATTTGGAATAAACCACCATCCCGCCAAACCAACATAAATCCCCAGTGATAAAAACGGATGAACAAACGCCAACCCAATCGCCAAGAAATACATCACAATTGAAACTTTTTCTTTTGTCCCGCGTTCCAAAATCCCAACAATAACTTTGTTTGCATCACGCTCATTAAACAATCGTATTTCCAACATACGAAACGACAGCGAACACATCAACAATACCAATCCATAAGTTGCCACAGGAACAGATGAAATATGATTTTCATTCACCCATGCCGTCGCAAAAGGTATCAACGATAACCAAAACAATAAATTCAGATTTGACCACAAAACACGATTATTTATTTTTCGTGTTGCCGCCACCAACATATGATGATTTATCCAATAAATCGCAACATATATAAAAGATAATAAATAAGACAGAAAAATCGGTATCATCCCCGCCAAAACAGTCGCGTCTGTGCGATGTGGTGCCTCTATTTCCAGTACCATAATCGTGATAATTATCGCGAAAACGCCATCACTAAAAGATTCCAGTCTTGATTTGTTCATATTGCATTATACCATAAATTTAGTGTCAGTGCCAGTTGGTAGTTAGTAATAGTTTGCAGATTGCAGAGTTCAGAGCGCAATTGTTTTTATTTATAAACTCGGTCTGAATTCCCCGCCCAATGGGACGGGTAAAAAATGATTTGTCATTCCCGCACTGAATTGAAAAAACATTTAATAATTGTTTTTTCAAGAACGGGAACAGGATGGGAGAACCAGATGATATAATGGTAAAGTTGTCCTTTATAAAGGACAATAACAAATCTAAATCCCTGCGGTGCGGTGGTGACGGAGTTTTTTCTTTATCTTGGCTAAACCACCCCGACACCCTTCGCCAAGGCTATGGGTGCCACCCCCCCACAGGAGGGGAACTTATATCGGCGACGCGCGGATACCCCAGACAACAAACCATAGACACCGATCCAACCCATGACAATGAATTTATCCCTTGACGATGTTGGATAAAATTTTCTATAATCAGACCAAGAAGAAAGAGGAAGAGCAATTAAACGGCGGTTTTTTAAGGCTTTTGTAATGTCTGTGGTGGCGATGATTTTTACGCCACTGGTGTCATTTGCAGATGTTGCATCCACAAAATATATTGAACGACAAATACGAACCATCATCAGTAACCCCAGTTATACATTGCCGACCGGTATGTTGACTGCAACCGTTCTGTTTGACCAGATAGATAAAGCAAATAAGGATATAAATGGAGAATGGACAACTACATTATCCGACGACTATACATCAACCAAGGGTATTGCGTCCAAGGGGCTAGCGGACAGCGCACTGGCAAAAATAAAATGCGAATCTGACCGCGAAATGTATATTGTTGGTGGTGTGGGGAAATGTATGATGAAGGGGTCTGTGTTCAAAATTACACTGACTGCGGCGGCGTCCAGTTTTACATTTACGACTTATGGGGATTATGTTTTAACTAATCGTAAAATTCAGGTTTCAACTGACTCTACGGACGGAATAAACGGGACTTGGCACATCGTGACGGTTACGGACGAGGCCTTTACCCTGCCCAACAGCACCGACAATTTCTGGATTCGCGGAAATTTTGTAAATCAGGTTACAACATATAATAATACTTATGCGGTGATGTTTTACGGCAATACCGCATTAAAAAAAATAGAGGGTTCGTTTGATAATTCGCATACCGACAACAAATATGTTGCGAATATGTTCAGTGGGACATTCCGCGGATGCACAAATTTAAGAAATGTTTCTGATAATATATTTGGCGACATTGGCGGGGCTCCAAAGGAAAGTATGTTTAATGCGACATTCTATGGGGATACAAATTTTACAGGTGGGGTTAGTGGCAGTGGAATCCCATCGCGCTTTTTTGGAAATATAAGCGGCGCACCGGCGGCATCTATGTTTACATACGTATTTTATGGGTGTTCCTTGTTAACGGGCAGTATCCCCAGCGATTTATTTACCGGCGTATCCGGCACACCAGCCAGCGGAATGTATAGCAACGCATTTCGTGGATGTTCTAAATTATCGGGCACAATCCCCAGTGGATTATTTGGCAGTTTTTCAGGTGCAATGGCGTCCAGTATGTTTAGTGGAACATTCCAGGGATGCTCTTCACTGACCAATATAGCCAATGCACCATTTACGGATAATGGATTGACCGATTCAACCGGGACAAACAGATTCCAAAATATGTATAATGGTGTATCCAGCGCGACCAGCACCAGCCCTGTGTTCGGCAGTCTGAAATTATGGGCAAAATATCCATTGGCAACGACAGGTTCGTCAATCAACACATTTTCTGGGGCAACCGCGTTATCGGATTATTGTCAAATTCCGACGAATCTGGGGGGCAGTTCATCCAGTGTTTGTGTCTGTCCAGAGGGGCAATACGGCACATCACCGTCATGCACCCCGTGCGAGGCGGGTTATAAATGTACAGGTGGTGTAAAAACTGCTTGTTCGGGGGCTAATGAATACCAACCAAACACAGGGCAAAGCGCGTGCCTGCCCGTAACAGCGGGATATATAAAGAATGGGAACGCCGCTTTACAACCATGTAACGATAGCACATTTAACGAATATAACACTACTGGTGGTCAAATAGATTCTACCCAGGGATATTGCCTGAACGGGGTAAAAACATTATGTCCGCGACAACCGACTTCTACCCTGGGGGGAAGTGGTAATTATTATGAATCCTTGGTTTCTATCAATAGCATGAATTCATCTAATTTATTTGGTTCCAGTGGCACTTATGCGACCACTCATTCGGAATATGGTGCTAATGCTTACGTTAATGGCGGCGGGTTCGGCACAACCACCAAGACAGCATCATCTGTATCGCAATGTCTGGGGGAAAATTTAATTTATAATACTAATAACGGAACAATCCGTGTAAGGAATATCCCATGGACCCAGGCGTATGGTTATGTTACATACCCTTCAAATCCAACAACTTTGTATGCCAGCACGAACACCACAATAGACGATGCTTATGGTATCCCAAATACATCTGTTACATACCAAAATGGTTCAGCGGTTTTATCAACATATCAACAACCCCAATCTCTATATTTAATAAATATACCTAATGGATATTACGCGACTGGTTTAACTGCCCGAAGAGCCAGCGACGCAAATCATTATTCTCATTTCTATTATACCAATATAGCAAAATGCCCAAATGCTAAGCCCACCAGTGTGGGATATAATGCGGGCGTTGCTTGCGCTATAAGCAGATTCGATATCCTATATCCAAACAACCCGAACACAGCAGACTATCGTGGATGCGCGTGGTCAATGACTTGTCCACAGAATTCGTATTTTAAGGCTTCCAGTATGTCTTGTGTCACCTGTTCTGCGGGATATTATTGTCTGGGTGGTAATGTCGGCCAAAATACATGTGATACTGCACCCTCTACTTTTACTAGCGATTCTTTGCTCGAACTCTGTCCAGAGGGGTATTATTGTGTAAATGGGAGACCAACAGCATGTAAATTCGGAAAGGTTGATTGTCCGGGCGATGCGGTGCGTTCATCCGACCCATCGGGGAATAACATCGGCGGTGGAAAGGCGATGGATATGCCATTTGACGCCAAATCTGGCAACGCTATGACCGAAACCGAAATGGACGATTATACACTGATAAGTTGCACAGACGGGAAAACATCACAGGTTCAGGGGACTATGGAACCAGGATTTTATCTGTTCACATCGCGTATGGATTGTTCAAACTCTATTGTAAGCAAACTGGGGACCACAGACCCCGCAACGAATGCTTGTGGAATTGGGAACTATTACTATGTCGCAATCAGCGAACCCACAGATTATGTCAGTATTGATACGATTTCCAGTGGTGGTAAAACAACAGAGTTTTATACCGAGGTTGCTTCGCCCAGAACTGGTCATTTCACCCTGCCTCCTGCTGGGAAAGCATGGTATGCCCCACTGGAAAATGCGACCAGTGTCATTGACCTGGACAAATTCCCAATGGGCGTCTGTGTGTATAGATTGGGGGTAGAGTAAAAGCATTTTATAAAATCCCCTTCGCACCGCACAAGGGGTGCCCGTAAAGAGGACGGGGTAGTGGTGAATAAGTTAAACACCCACCATCATCACGAATCACTAATTTATCCCTTGCGCCAATGCGGTGTTTGCGCTATAAAGATTATATGGAAAAATCTTTCGTTCATCTTCGCGTGCATACAAAATATTCGGTCGGTGTCGGAACCCTGTATATTGACGCAAACCCAAAGAAAGAGCCTAATCGTATTACCCTGGTGAAACTGGCGAAACAATTTGATATTCCCGCGATTGCAATCACTGATAATAATTTAATGACAGGCGCGCCAGAATTATCATCGGCGGTGGAAAATGCAAAAATTCAGCCGATTGTGGGGCTGTCTACAACACTGAATCATCATACGAGCGCGGACCCGAAAATCTTACGAACCGAATCTTTATCAAACATAGTTTTATTAGTCCAAAATCAGACGGGCTGGAATAACATTTGTCGGTTAAATTCGCTGTCTTATATGCGCGCTGAAAACCATCATTTGGGCCCGTATATTACAATGGACGAATTGGCACAATATGCAGATGGGCTGATTTGTTTATCAGGCGGACACACTGGCCCAATTGGTATGACAATTCTGGCGGGGCAAAATGCGGACGAAATTACAGCGAACTTTGTTGATATTTTCGGCGACCGATTTTATATGGAAATTATGCGCCATGGACTGGACGAACAGATTCGGACCGAACCCGAATTTTTGCGAATTGCGCTGGAAAAAAACATACCTATTGTGGCGACAAATGATGTTTGTTTTGCCACAGAATCAGATTACGAGGCCGCAGACGCGTTGGGTTGTATCCTGGGGCAAACGAAAATAATCGACCCCGAACGTCCGCGTAAAAATTCGCACCAGTATTTCAAAAGTCCCATTCAGATGCGCGAATTATTCAGCGATTTGCCCGAGGCCTGTGATAACACATTGGTAATCGCACAGCGTTGCGGCTTTATGGTTGATGTGCATAGCAAGCCTTTACTGCCCAAATTTTGCGATAATTTTGATGAAGAGTGTCAAACTTTGCGCGATGATGCGTTGTCTGGATTAAAACAACGTATGAGTGAAGAAAAAATTCCAGAAAATGACCAAAAGTCATATTTTGACCAACTGGATTTCGAGTTAGAAGTAATTATAAAAATGGGATTCCCAGGGTATTTTTTAAGTGTTGCAGATTATATCAACTGGGCAAAGAATAATGATGTTTTGGTGGGACCTGGGCGCGGGTCTGGCGCGGGCAGTGTTGTTGCATGGGCATTACGTATTACAAATGTGAATCCATTAAAGTATGGTTTATTGTTTGAACGTTTCTTGAACCCAGACCGAATTTCAATGCCGGACTTTGACGTTGATTTCGAACCCGCAGGGTTAAATAAAGTTATAAACTATATTTCGGAAAAATACGGCGCAGACCATATCTGTCGGATTATTACTTTTGGCAGTTTGCAGGCGCGCGGCGCGATTCGTGATGTTGGTCGCGTCTATGGAATGCCATATTCCAAGACGGACAGATTTGCAAGACTGATACCAATGGACGCGAAAAAAATCGCGAATGCAGTGCGCGATTCGGACGAAATTCAAGATTTATTGGATGTGGATAGCGACCTGAATAAGGTTGTGGGAATTGCGACCAAGTTAGAGGGGGCGTTCCGAAACCTGGGACAGCATGCGTGCGGTTTTGTTATCGGAGACCGCCCGACGACCGATATTGCGCCTGTGTATCGCGACCCTGGAAATGAAACGCCATCTTGTCAATTTGACGGGCATTTTTTGGAATCGGCAGGACTGATTAAATTTGACTTTTTGGGGTTGGAAACGCTGACTATTCTAAAATATGCAACGCGTTTAATAAAAGAAAATCATGGGGTGAATTTAGATTTGGATAAAATTCCATTGGAAGATGAAAAGACAATGAATTTATGGAGGGACGGAAAAACAATTGGTGTTTTTCAATACGAAGCGCCTTTTTGCCGTGAAACCTTGCGTAAAATGCAACCAACATCGTTTGCAAATATCGTGGCGTTGAACGCGTTGAATCGCCCGGGTCCAATCGCCTATATTCCACAATACATTGCGCGTATGCATGGTGAAGAACCCGTATCATACCCGCACGAGGCCGCAGCAGACATATTAAAAGAAACATACGGGATTATTGTTTATCAAGAACAGGTTATGCAATTATCGCGCGCATTGGCGGGCTTTACCCGTGGGGAATCAGATGCACTGCGCAAGGGTATGGGAAAAAAGATAAAAGAAGTTATGGATAAAATGCGCGTCAAGTTTGTTGATGGATGTGAAGAACATAAAACACTGACCCGCGACCAGGCCGAAGAATTGTATCAGCAATTTGTAAAGTTCGCGGAATACGCATTTAATAAATCGCACAGCGTGGCTTATTCGGTTGTGGCGGCCCAGTGCGCGTATATCAAGGCGCATTACCCCGCGGAATTTTTTGCGGCGGCGATGTCTTCGGAATTAAATGATACAGACCAGATTGCGCTGTATATTGACGACGCGAAAAACAATTTTGGTTTGGATATTGTTGCGCCAGATGTAAATAATTCGGAATCTTTGTTTTCAGTAAAGGATGGCAAGATAGTATTTGCACTGGCGGCGATAAAAGGTGTTGGGGTTGCGGCAACTGATGCGATTATCGCAGAAAGAAATCAAAACGGAAAATTTGTAAATTTAACAGACTTTGCAAAACGCACCGCGCCGTTTATAAATAAAAGAATTTTAGAAGCGTTCGCACGCAGTGGTGCCTTTGACAGCATAGAGCCTAATCGCGCAAAAATTTATATGAATGCAGATACGATTTTGGCGTATTCATCGCGGCAACGCGAAACCGCAAATTCATTGTCTTTGTTTGATGGCGCGGGAACGGACGACACAGCAGAAAACAGACTGGACCGGAATTTGGTGGCGACGACCCCGTGGAATTTTGGCGAAAAAATGGCAAATGAATTACTGGCGATGGGATTTTATATCTCGGCACATCCGCTGGACCAGTATAAAAAACTGATTGCAAAAAACAAATTGACGACTAGCGCGACATTGATTGGTATGCGCGACCGGTCAAATGTTATGATTGCTGCGCAAGTAAATAGTTTCAACAAAAGAAATACCAAGGCCGGGAAACTGATGTGCAGTATAAACGCGGCAGATAGTTTTGGAAATATAGATGCAGTATGTTTTGGATTTTCGGTTGATGAAGTTGTGCCAATTATCAAAGAAAATAATATGGTAATTTTACGCGGACAGGCGAGTGTTCGCGATGACAAGGTTTCAATTTTTGTAGATTCTGCGATGCCTTTTAATCAGTGGGTTGCAAATTCTGCGCAAAAAATTATTTTAACCGCCAACAACGCAGAACGCCTGGGGGATATGAAAAACTTGCTGGATAATTTATCCAGTGGCGATACCGAGGTTATATTGGATATTATATCGAACGGAAAAACAACCAGAATCAGGTTGCCACGTGGGGTTCGTATGGCCGCCACAACACCCGAAGATTTATCCGCCCTGGGTATTCGTGTGGATATATATTAAAAAACGCCGCGATTGCGGCGATTTTTTTATCTGCGATAGTTGTTATAACCACCAGTACGATTTCCGCTTGATGCGCCACCAGACGATTTTTTGGACAGATAGCGCGCACCGATTAAAACCAACCACTCAACCGATAACATCATCAAACCCTGCATTCCGGCACCGACATCCATACCCAGAACCCATAAAAAATATATCAGTTGAGCAATGAACCCGACATATAAAATTCCAAACACTCCGTTAAAAAATATCTTTTTAATTTTTCCAATCATTTTTTCATCCTTTCTTTATTAAAAATTAAAGTCCCGTGTTTCTGGTGCCACGCACACGGGAAAGCGCCGCAATCGCAAAACGAAACCAATCAACAATTGCCGATGGGTTTCAACGCCAAGTTAGGCAGCCATTGCAAAGCGAACATTGTCGTTCGCAGCGAAAGTATCGCCATTCAGTTTTTATCGGTCTTTCACGGCAACCACGCCGGATACACTCTTTATCTTTCGGCCCCTGTCGAATCTATTTCACCCCCGTAAAGATGGTGGAGGTGTGGGGTACCGCCCCCCAGTCCAAAAAACCTATTGCATAAAGCATTCAGCATCTTCACCCGTTTCCAGGCAATTATATTATAGTGGATTTTCGGGAAAAATCAAGCGCCTTGCTTTTTCGCCGCGCCCAATGCAGTGCGCAGGGATTTTTCCGCCAGCGCCCGAATTTTCGGCGCAAATGCCCGCATATTCATCGCATCCGCCACAGAATTTGCGAAAATTTCCGCAATATAATTTATCTGGGTCGGGGCAATCACAAAAACATCGGATGATATTTGTCCGCGAGACAACTGGATAACACCAGAATTTGTCTTTTTTATGATATTGTCGGTTGATTTCTCCATATCCCTAACTATATCATAACAAAAGAAAGGTTTCCAGATAAAATTATTGACCGCAGGGCGATTTTTGTTCTATGCTGGATAGATAAAAAAGGATATTTTATATGATAAAAGATAAATTTGGAAAATTATTAAAAAAAATGTTGGGCAGTGCGAACGACAGACTGATTCGCGATTACGATAAAATTGTTTCCTTGATAAACGACCTGGAACCAAAATACCACGAAATGTCGGATGCGCAGTTGCGCGCCCAAACAGATGTCCTGCGTATGAAGTTGGCAACGGGCGCCAAAGAATCCGATATTTTACCCGATGCGTTCGCAGTGGTGAGAGAGGCATCCATTCGCACAATCGGATTGCGTCATTTTAATGTCCAGATGATTGGTGGAATGGTTCTGAACAATGGGCAAATTACAGAAATGAAAACCGGCGAAGGAAAAACATTGGTTGCGACATTGGCGCTATATCTGAAAGCGCTGCACGGGCGGGGGGCACACCTTATTACGGTCAATGACTATCTGGCATCGCGCGATGCGAACTGGATGGGCGAAATTTATAAATTTTTGGGAATGTCTGTTGGAATTATACAGCACGATATGACCGATGACGAACGTAGAGTGGCGTATGCATCGGATATAACCTATGTCACTAATTCAGAACTGGGATTTGATTATCTGCGCGATAATATGAAGTTTTCCAAAGACCAACAAGTTTTGCGACCTTTCTTTTACGCAATCGTGGACGAAGTGGACAGCATTTTAATTGACGAAGCGCGAACCCCACTGATTATTTCGGGCGCGGCAGAAGATACCAGCGAATTGTATAATTCGGTGGATAGCATTGTCGCGATGCTGGGTGAAAATGATTATAAAAAAGACGAAAAAGACCGGCATGTGACATTGACGGATTCTGGTACAGATACAGCGACAAAATTGCTGGCGGACGCGGGGTTATTAAACGGGAATAATTTGTATGCACCCGAAAATGCGGTTTTGGTTATGCACTTGCAACAGGCATTATTGGCACATCATTTGTTCAAGCGCGAGGTCAATTATGTTGTTCGCGGGGGCGAGGTTTTAATTGTTGATGAATTCACAGGTCGCGTAATGACTGGGCGGCGTTTCAGCAAGGGTTTACATCAGGCATTAGAGGCCAAAGAACATGTTCGGATTCAGCCTGAAAATCAAACCGTGTCGTCAATTTCGTATCAAAATCTGTTCCGTTTGTATCCGACTTTATCAGGTATGACGGGAACCGCCATGACCGAGGCCGCCGAATTTGATGAAATTTATAAACTGCGCGTGGTGTCAATTCCAACAAATCGCCCTGTGGCGCGAATTGACCATCATGATGAAATTTATCGCAACCAGGCGGAAAAGTTTGATGCAATTATTGCACAAATTAAAAATTGTATGGACCGCGGACAACCGGTCTTGGTCGGCACAATTTCAATTGAAAAATCCGAAGAACTGGCAGCAATTGTTGAACAAAGACTGGGGATAAAACCCGCGGTATTGAACGCAAAACACCACCAGTCCGAGGCAAAAATAGTAGCGCAAGCAGGCGCGCCTGGGAATGTCACAATCGCGACAAATATGGCGGGGCGCGGAACAGATATTAAACTGGGCGGAAACGCCGAAGAGTTGATTGCAGAATTGGACGCGGACGCGCCAGATTTCGCGGATAAAAAACAGAAAATTTACGATAAGATTGAGGCGGATAAAAAGAAAGTTTTGGACGCAGGCGGGCTGTATGTGATTGGGACCGAGCGGCACGAGTCGCGTCGCATTGACAACCAATTACGCGGACGCAGCGGACGACAAGGCGACCCAGGCGATTCAAAGTTCTTTTTGGCATTGGACGATGATTTAATGCGGATTTTCGGCGCGGGTCGTCTGGACGGAATGCTGACAACACTGGGATTAAAGGCGGGCGAAGCAATCCGACACCCATGGATTACCAAGGCGTTGGAAAAGGCGCAAAAACGGGTAGAAGCACGCTATTTTGAATCGCGTAAAGAATTGTTAAAATACGACAATGTTATGAACGAGCAACGCGGTGTTGTGTATAAACAACGCGATGATTTAATGACATCGGACGATTTAACGCCCCTGGTGAATGAGTTTATGGGCGATGTCGTGGAAAACATTGCTGATGTGAATATCCCTGAAAAAGCGCGGCCCGATAATTGGAACATTGACGGGATTCATGACGCAATGCAACGTGTGTTTGGGCTGGATATCACAGATTTAGACAATTGGAAAACATCAGATGAAATATCGGAAATGAAGGCGTATGAAACCCTGCTGAAATTAGCACAAAATCGTTATACGACGCAATTGCAAAAATACGGCACAGAACTGATGGGGACGGCGCAACGCCAAATGATGTTGTCGGCATTGGATAATACTTGGCGCAAACACCTTGCGGCAATGGATATGTTGCAATCGGGGATTGGACTGCGCGGTTACGCCCAAAAAAATCCGTTGTATGAATATAAGCGCGAGGCGTTCGAGTTATTCCGTTCGATGATGAATAATTTCAAGGCTTTGTCGCTGACTTATTTGTGCCGTATGGAATTGACGCGCGATGATGTCGCCGCCAAAGAGCAAGAGCACGCGGCGCGCGATGCCCAGTTGAATAATGTTGAATCAAAACGCAATGCGGCTTGCCCCTGTGGAAGTGGAAAAAAATATAAACATTGTTGCGGTAAATTGAAATAGCAGACTTGCATTTTTGATTTAATGGTCTATATTTATAGGTATGACAAAAAAAATACATATTTTGCCCTTGCGAGAGGCCGCTTTTGGTGCGGGAATCACCGTTCCAATCTATCTGGATAATAAAATATCTGTGGCGTCAATGGACGCGGCGGTTGCGGCAGGGCAACAAATAATCTTGGTCCCACAAAAAAAGTGGAATTTTCCAACAAATGCCAATGATTTATTTAATGTTGGGACTTTGGCCGATGTGATTCAGGTTTTACGCCTGCCCGATAACTCAATTCATACGATTGTGCAGACTATTTCGGCGGTTGCGGTATCGGATATTTCGGTTGAAAACGGCATTTTTTCTGGTGCGGCGGAAATTTTGCCCTTTACCGATGATTCTGATATGGAAAAGACACTGGTTTTACGGGACCGCGTTGCCGATGAAATAAAGGGATTGAATTTACCACGACGGATTCGCACGGAAAAATTAAACTCTTTGATTGAAAATTATCCGATGCCGGCGTTTGTTGATGCGGTTATGCAGTTGTTACCGATGGAGCCCGAGGTTGCTGTAAAAATCCTGGGCGCGGGCAGTTATTACGATAAATTGGTTTTGTTGTTGGAACAAATCGGGATAATGAATGAAATCGCAAAGATAGACGAATCTATTGCAAAGCGCGTTCAACAACAGATGGAGGGCGGACATCGCATTGCGGTATTAAATGAAAAGTTGCGGGCGATACAAAAAGAATTGGGCGAAGATTCCGAAGAAATGGACACCGAGAGTCTGAAAAAACGAATTGAAAATTCGGCGATGCCGAAAAACACAAAGGATAAGGCGATGTCAGAATGGCGTCGTATGCGCGCGCATAACGCAATGAGTACCGAGGGTGCAGTCCTGAAAACATACCTGGACGAATTGCTGTCTATGCCGTGGGGCACAGCGAAAAATTCGCCGATTGAATTGGATGCTGCACGCTGCGCACTGGACGCCCAGCATTCTGGAATGACGGACATAAAAGAACGCATACTGGAACATATTGCCGTAATGCGCAAAACAAAAAACGCGGCGGGAACTATACTTTGTTTGGTCGGCGCGCCAGGTGTTGGAAAAACCAGTCTGGGAAAATCCATTGCGACTGCGTTAAATCGCCCATATCAAAGAATTTCATTGGGCGGCGTTTCAGACGAGGCGCATTTCCGTGGTCATCGTAAAACCTATATCGGGTCGCAACCTGGGCGAATAATGGATGCGTTGAAACGATGCGGCACGAATAACCCGGTGATTATTTTGGACGAAATTGACAAGATGGGACGCGACCATCGCGGCGACCCAGAAAGTGCATTGCTGGAAATACTGGACCCTGAACAAAACAAAACATTTCGCGACCATTATCTAGAGGTGGATTTTGACCTGGGAAATGTCGTTTTTATTGCGACGGCAAATTCTATGAATTTTTCGCCAGCGCTGCGCGACAGAATGGAGATTATTGAAATCCCGGGCTATACAATGGATGAAAAAATTGCAATCGCGCGCGAACATTTAATCGGACGCGCCGCTGTAGATACTGGTTGGGACGCTAATAACATAACTATTGACGACAATGCTTTGCGGCATTTGATAAATAATTATACGGCGGAATCGGGGGTGCGTGAATTGACGCGCACAATTACGGCTTTGCTGCGTCGTTCATTGCTGGCAAATGGGGGGGACGATGCGCCAACCGAATTTACGCCTGCAAAGATAGACGAATTGTTGGGAACGCGCCGCAATGCGGGCGCGGGAAAGAAAATCGGCTTTAATACAAATAATATAAGGGTATAAAAAAAATGGATAACAAATCAAAAAACCAAATTTTTAATAGAATTGAAAACGCTCAGACTATCAAGGCAGCGGGTGACGGCAGTCTCACATCCCCCAGGGTTTATAGTATTGGCAATGATATAATTGCAAGCAAAACAACGACCTTGTTAAAATTTATACCTATTTATGGGTATAAAAAATCTTATGTATTTGATGCCGAGATAAATATAGATGGTATAAACGCAAACACAATAACACCAAAAGAAGCAAAACAAATTTATGATAAAATGTCGGGCACCTGGAAAAGACAACAAAAACGGCGCGGTGGCAGACAAAAATGACGGACAACGACCAGATTAAAAAAATTATAAAACTGACGCAAAAAGCCAGATGGGACAGTGTCCACACCCTGGGGACTTCGCGCGTATTGGGACGCGAATACGCCAACACGGCCAGGTTTTATTTTTACAACAATCAACCCAAATTTGGCGACATTCATCAAATAAACAGCGAAAAAATTGTATCTTTGATTGGGGATAAAAAATTGCCACTGACAAAATATCGGGTTGCTGTTTTTGATGGGAAATCCGCGCCCATATTTTCTTTTAATGGGAAAGTGGCAAAAACGATGTATACTATTTTGACCGGAAAGTATGCATTTGCGAAAAACAACAAATGGATAATATGGAGTAAATAAAATGATAAATAAAAATTTATTACCACTGAAATTAAAATCATTTATTTTTTGGTTGCAACCCAAAAATATAAACGTTGATGATAGACGCAATGATTCCAAAATTTATTCGGCGCGAAACCCGTTATGGACCGGATTTGTTAAAGAAGTATCTGTGTATCGCATAGAAAAAGATAAAAAATTAAATTATGGGATAACTTTTCGGGGCAGCGAACAACCAGAAACTTGTAGAAAATGCACAAAAACCAGTTGCGCGGAATGTAAAATCGCGCAAACTTTTGATGCCAATGACATCGGGCAAAAAAATACCGAAACAACATACAATTTGTTAAGCGAACAATACAGAAAGGCGCAAAACACCACAACAGAAATTACACCCGAAAAATATAAAGAATTATTAAAAGAACGCCAAAAAGATAATATTGAACCATATATTTGTGGCCAATTTTATGGCAAGCCACGGAGTTAAAAATGAAAACAAATGGCGAACAAATCGCACAAGTTATGGAAATTATAAAACATGCTGACTTATATAAAATAAGTTACTACTCTCGACCAACTCCAAGCAAAAAAACACACATTGTAGAAGAAGTATATACTATTGAATCGCGTAATGAGTTTTTTGAGATAAAAGCATATGAATATAGTTATTTTATAAAGAATAATAGTGATCTAAAATTTTTATCACGCTATCAGGTTAATCTGTTTGGTGCGGATGAAACACTACTCGGCTCTTTTTATGGAGCGAACGCTAAGAAAGTGTATATTTCATTATGTAATGCAAAAAAACACACCGCAAAATACATTAAAGAATTAAGAGCAACTCTTGCCATACAAAACAGAAAAAGACGTCTAGATAATCCCAGGTCATAAAATTAAATAATAAAGAAACCCCTATGATTCTGGTAATTGACACATCTTCATCTGGAATAGGATTGGCACTGGAGGGGGCAAGTCCCAATCTTGTTTCAACCAAAAATACGCACGAAAGTTCCCCTCCTGTGGAGGGGTGCGGCAACGCCGCGGGGTGGTTTAGCCAAGCCCGAAATTCACAAAGATATTACAATTTACCTTTTAATCCCGATTTAACTGAACGCGCAAAAGAAAATCGTAAATCTGGCAGTCTGCCCGAAGCCTTATTTTGGAACCAATTAAAAAACAAACAATTGCTGGGATTGGATTTTGACCGCCAGAAAATAATTGGGAATTACATAGTTGATTTTTTCTGTGCCTCTATTGGATTGGTTATTGAAATAGATGATAAAACCAGTCATGAATG
>JAISHM010000008.1 GCA_031262525.1 Rickettsiales bacterium
TTTTTCATTAAATTTATCCTTTAACAAATTTTGATACAACGACCATAAAATCATCGCAATCCACAACATAAAAACAAACGAAAAAATTATCAGCAACGAATTATGTATCAACGATAATTGTTTTGCGATTTCATCAAATGTTTCGGACGCCAGAGGACAAACATACAGCGCGCTGTCCGCCACCGAATCGGGCAAAGCGTGAATCGGTATAATCGGATAAATATGCAGTCCAAATGAAGACGCAACAATAATTGCAATTATCGCTAATACTGAAAAAATAAGAACTCCACTCATACCGCTTATTTTATCATAAATTATCATTAAATAAAATTGCTAATTGACAATTGTTGGTTTATAATTAAAATCAAAAAGAGCAAGGAAAATACAAATGACTTATAACGAAATTCGTAAATTATTTTTGGATTTTATGGCGCGTAATGGGCATAAAATAGTCCCCAGTGCATCGCTGATTCCGGACGACCCATCGGTTATGTTCACGGTCGCAGGCATGGTGCCGTTCAAGGATGTTTTTACAGAGAGATTGCCCGCACCCGCGCCACGCGTTGCTGATTCGCAAAAATGTTTACGCGCAGGCGGAAAACATAATGACCTGGAAGATGTCGGGTTTGACGGCTGGCACCATACTTTTTTCGAGATGTTGGGAAACTGGTCTTTTGGTGATTATTTCAAGCAAGAAGCAATTGAATTATCATGGGAGTTATTGACGCGTGATTTAGGGATTGACCCATCGCGCTTGGTCGTAACGACTCATATTACTGATGACGGGGCAACAAAAATTTGGAAGCAATTGACGGGCAAGGACGCAATTCGTTTAGATAAACCCAATTGGTGGAGTATGGGCGATACCGGACCATGCGGCCCCTGCACAGAAATATTTTATGATTATGGCGCAGATGTCCCCGGCGGATTACCGGGCACGACGGACGAAGACGGCGGTCGCTATGTTGAAATTTGGAATAATGTTTTTATGCAATTTGACCGCGCCGCGGATGGGATTTTAACCGACCTGCCCCATAAAAATGTTGATACAGGTGCGGGACTGGAACGCTGGGCGGCGATGTTACAGGGCGTGCGTGATAATTATGACACGGATTTATTTGTCGCGTTAAAATCGGCACTGACCGATTTAACAGGGGTGCGCGAAAATGCGGAAAATACTCATAGTTTCAAGATTATTACCGACCACTTGCGTGCGGTTGGATTTGCAATTGCGGACGGCGTCGTCCCCAGTAATACCGAGCGCGGTTATGTAATCCGCCGAATCCTGCGCCGCGCAATGCGCCAGGGGCAGGTTCTGGGACGGATGGGCGGGTTGCTATCGGAATTGTATCCAGCGTTGGTGGGGCAAATGGGCGATGCGTATCCAGAATTAAAAACAGAATCGGCGCGTGTTATTGAAACGATAAAAAAAGAAGAAAATGCTTTTTCGGATATGTTGCGAAATGGGATAAAGGTTTTGGATAAAGAATTGCAAAATGTGAACGACGGGGTCTTGCCTGGCGGAATTGCGTTTCGGTTATACGATACTTATGGATTTCCATTGGATTTAACCGAAAATATATTGCGCGAACGCGGAATATCGGTGGATTTGGCGGGCTTTGACGCGGCAATGAGCGAACAGAAAGAGCGCAGTCGCAGCGCAGGTGTGTTCAAGGGCGGACTGGCGGACCATTCAGAGAAAACTACAAAATTGCACAGCGCGGCGCACTTATTACAGGGGGCGTTGCGGCGCGTACTGGGCGACGGAGTGTTCCAAAAGGGCAGCAATATCACGGCCGAGCGGTTGCGTTTTGATTTTTCCTTTGACCGCAAAATGACGGCCGAAGAAATAGCAGCGGTTGAAAAAATTGTAAATCAGGCGATTGCGGACGCGATTCCGATTGAGTGCGAACAGATGTCGGTTGCAGACGCGAAAAATTCGGGCGCGCTGGGGGTATTTGAAAATAAATACGGGGATAGCGTTTCGGTTTATACGATGGGCGATTATTCGCGGGAAATCTGTGGTGGTCCGCATGCAAAAAATACAGCAGACTTAAAAAGTTTCAAGATTCAGAAAGAAGAATCCAGCGCGTCGGGCGTCCGCCGCATAAAGGCGATAATAGGGTAAAAAAACGCGGAATTTTCCGCGTTTTGTTTTACTTTATCAAACCCTTTCTATACAGATAATCGCGAAATGATGGCACAGAATAACTTTTCCGAAAATCTACATTTTCCAATCCGCCAACATTACAGAATATACTTGCGTCCTCGGCAATCCAATATCCCGCCGCCGCCGCCAAACCAACGCCCGTTCCAATCATCAGTCCGCGCCCAATAGCCTTATCAAAAAAGCCGCGACCATCACCCAATTTTTTGGATATTTCAGACAAAGGAACCCCATTTTGGATATTTGTAATTTGCTCTGCCGCCACATTTATATTTTGCAGCGCCGTCATTATCGCCGTAATTTGGTTATCATTACCAGAAATCTGATTCATATTCTGTAAAGTCGCCAACGCACCATACGCCTGCATTAAAACATTATCGTTTTGCGCACCACTGCCGCCAATTACCTTGTTTAATTCGTCTTTATTACAATTTCCAAACTCCGTAATACCACGAATAGTTGAAAATTTGGGTCCCTGAATCAAAACATAATTCAATATTTTCCCATCTACGCCGCGCGCACTGGTTATATTATTTTCAAATGTGTATTGCCCCAATGCCTCTACTAATTTTTTTCTGTTTTTGTCTGTGGTATTTGCATTATCAGAAACGAATTGTTTTATAAATTCCGCGCGCGACGCGTCCATTTGCACGGTTGCCGCATCACTCGATTCAGACGACCCCAGACCATCACGGAAATAACATTGTCCATTGTCCCAGTTATCCGAATTGCTCGCGCCCGTATAATACCCATAAGTCCCAGGCATTTTACTGCCCACGCTTTTTGCATATTCGTCCATACCTAGAATTTTCTTAAATTCGTGCCCTGCACAATCTGCGGTCGTTGTGGTTGTGTTATGCATATTTTGGAACTGGCAATAAATATAATCATTTGTCGCAGCATTACATGCATCGGGATTTGCAGACACTTTTATACGACCCCATTTACGCGCCCCAGATGCATTTGGCGATGTTAAATCACGAAAATTTTGCACCACACAGGCGTCAATCAGTTTATTCGCTGCATCAATTTTCGATTGTAAAGATGTTGCTGTTGCCAACGCATTTTTTAATTTTGCCACATCATCTGGATTTCCCAAGTCATATTCCGCACTGGCAAAAGTTATTTTTTTACCACCCGCCCCAGTGGTGGCTGTGGCATCACCCGATTTTTTCTCTTCTTCCGATAACTTGTCTATTTTCTTTTGTTGGTTATGGTCAATAATTGCGCCAATTCCCGTTCCAATTCCCGCGCCAGCCACTACCGCCAGGGGCGCAACATACTGGGTCGTCCGATACATAGTGTCAATTTGATTAAACAAGTCCGAATCGCAACGCAAAATTTTATTCATATCTGTCAGTGTGCAAACATTTTTTCCGTCTTTTTTAATAACACCCGACCAGTTATGCGCACATACGGGAATCCGACAAGACAACGACGCGTCATCAAAAACGCCATGCATTCCATCTGCCTCAATCCCCTGACAAGCGATTCGCGCCGTACAAATATCCACCCCCAACATTGGAATCACATCACCGCATGGATTTGGCACCGGGTCTGGGTCCGGGGCTGGTTCCGGGTTTGGATTTGGTGTTGGGTCGGGATTACAACCCGGACAAGTATTTAACCCCAATGACGGCATACGACCCACCGGCGCGACATTATTTGTTTGCACACTGGTCATAATCGCACCACGCACCGCACCCGGTCGCACCCGCGAAGACGCGGCATACACAGATGTCGCGCACATTACCGAAATCACAGCAAAACTGGTTAAAAATCTCATCTCTCACCCTTTTTATTTATAAATAATTATATCACATATTATAAAACATTTGTAAGATTTTTTTATTTATGATAAAATGGTATTAAATGAGAAAAATTATCGCACTTTGTTTAATGTTTTCGGCCGTATGCATGTTTGGCGCGGCGCGTGCGAATGAATGGTTGCCTAACTTTGAAGACATTCCAAAAATGGAAAAAACCTATGTTATAGAGGACGATGGCTTTGTATATTCGCAACCCGATGGTAAAATTGTCCAAACAACAATCGCCAGTGATGATGTTTCACGCCGTCAGTTTCAACGCTTTTATCGCGACGCGTTAGATGAATTGGGTTGGGAAAATTTAACTGATAATCGCAAGATGCAAATTTTTGCGCGCGATGGAAATGTCCTTCGCATAGAAATTGTTGAGACGGACCCATTGAACGCGCGATTTACATTGGCCCCCAAATAAAAAAAAACGCCGAATAACGGCGTTTTTTTTATTAAATTCGTTTAATCCATAATGGAATAAAACCGAATAATCTGTAAAATATTTTACCTTTTTTGGGCTTGCGTCTGATTTTTATAATTGGGATATTTAACCACTTTGATTTATGTGGGTCATACGATTTTATATAATTTTGATAGTCTTTATCTGGGGTCAAAAAATCCAGCATATTTTGATTTACACGCATAGAATTTTTAACCGATTTATCTTTTTGTGTAATTGTCCCATTTGTTAAATGCCATCTGTATTTTACCAATACATCTGGTAAATTACAAACCCTGGACACCATCAGCATACGCACCCATAAATCATAATCTTCGGTAGTGTCATAATCCGGGTCATACCGCAAACCATATTGGTCCAGCAACGATTTACGCATCATCACCGACGAACTGACTAACTGGTTATATTTTCTTATAAAATCCATAAAATAAACATTCTGGGGCCGCAGATATATAAAATTTTTAGTCCCGAACATTTCAACACTGGTTCCCAACACACCAACATCTGGGTGAGAGTCCAAAAATGCAACCTGTTTTTCAAACCTTTCCGGCAAAGAAATATCATCTTGGTCTGTGCGCGCGATATATTCACCACGACATAAG
Source organism: Rickettsiales bacterium (assembly GCA_031262525.1). GTDB lineage: Bacteria > Pseudomonadota > Alphaproteobacteria > Rs-D84 > Rs-D84 > JAISHM01. Next base: position 5,047 of record JAISHM010000008.1, read on the forward strand.
TCCAACCCCGAATTCAGCGCGAATACATGCCCTGAATTTTTTTATTATCAACAAACCTTATCCGTGGGTCGGTATAAGAACGAATGATTTTTGCGGTGTCATCGGTGCTGCCATCATTTATAATAATAAATTCAAAATCCGTGAATGTTTGTCCCAAAATTGAATCCATGGTTTCACGGATGAATTCTGCGCCGTTAAACACACCCATAACAACAGAAATCTTTGGAGTTTTTGTTTTTTTGACTATTGCCATATTTTTTAATCCTTTGTTGCTTTGTTTAACTTTATCATTATTTTATTATTTTTTACAATTTTTTTTTCTATACTGAACACATGATGAAACTGGAATCAGTCGGAATTTTAATAGAACTGCGATGGGTTGGCGAACGCGATGCGGTGGCACGGATTTTTTCGCGCGACCACGGAATTATGGTCGGAATAATACGCGGCGCGGCGGTGGCAAAAAAGAATAAACCCTTGGTCGGGCAAATCGGTAATGTTTCGTGGAATGCGCGCCTGGACTCGCAACTGGGTGTGTTTCATTGGGAATCAGAACAAAATATGGTGGCGGATAATTTTTTTAATTCGGACGCGCTGGGGTTTATAAATTCTGCATTTGGTTTGCTGTCGGCAATGTTGCCAGAGCGGGAGAAATACGAAACAATGTGGATAAAAACGAAAGAGTTTTTATCGGGTGAAATTTCATCAGAAACTTATCTGGATTGGGAGATTTTATTATTAGCCGAACTGGGGTATGCAATTGACCAAAGCAATTGTGGCGGATGCGGATGCCGGAACGAGTTGACGCATTTATCACCACGCACTGGTCACGCAGTATGCGCAAAATGCGCAGAGCCGTTTTTGGGGCGGCTTTATCCCCTGCCCTTGAATCTGGGAATAACGCGAAAATTTTTGGAAAAAATCATAGTGGAAATGGGTGGTCGCGACCTGCCCCTGGGACGAAAAATTATACACTAGTATTGATGTAAAATTTAATAACTTGAAAAATGAACAAAGTCCTTGTATAATAACGCGAAAACTTCGAAAAGAAGGCGCAGTAAGCAAATAAATTTTTTGGATGGGTGGCAGAGTGGTTGAATGCAACGGTCTTGAAAACCGTCATAGCGGCAACGCTATCGGGGGTTCGAATCCCCCCCCATCCGCCATCTTTTTTTATAAACCGAACGGGCAAAAAATGAGTTTCTTTGATACAATTTCATCACAAATTAAATCAGTAATTGCGGAAATTCCAGAAATCGCGAATACGAACGCGCCATTGGAAAATATCGCAATTGAAATTCCAAAAACACGAGAATTTGGCGACTTTTCAACAAATGCGGCAATGATTTTAACGCGTGCAATGCGCATTCCACCACGCGACATTGCGGCAATAATTATCCCGTATATATCCGCCCTGACCTTTGTGTCAGATGTGTCTGTGGCGGGACCAGGATTTATAAATATAAAAGTTCGCGATGAATTTATTATTCATTCAATGCTAAATACAAAACACGAAAAAACCGACACACCGATGATTATTGATATGGACTATGGCTCTTATAATGTGGCAAAGTCCCTGCATATTGGGCATTTACGTCCGGGTGTTGTGGGGGACGCGATGTATCGTATCGCGCGCGATTTGGGACATAAACCAATTTCTTATAATCATATGGGGGACTGGGGTCGTCCGATGGCATTGGTAATTGCGTGGATTTGGGATTTACATCCTGATTGGCCTTTTTTCCAAACTCCGTTTGTAATGCCCGATGATTTGTCCCCGTATCAAATTGACGCCGAGAGATTAAATACTTTTTATCCAGCGTCCAGCGCGCGTGCAAAATCCGACCCAGAATATATGGAGTGCGTGCGTATGATAAAGGCTGAATTGCAAAACGGCAATCCGGGATATACCGCATTATATAATATCTTTTTACCAATATCATTGGCGCAGATGGATAATGTTATTTGCCGGTTAAATATGTTGCCTTTTGACCGCCCCTTGGGCGAAAAAAATGCGGCAAAATATCTGGGCGCGACCGAAGAAATTTTGCGTAAAAAAAATATGATAGAAAAATCAGACGGCGCGGAAATTATTGTGGTGCGTCGCGAAGACGATAATGCACCGATGCCACCCTTGATGTGGTTGGATTCGCGCGGCGGGGACACATACGATTCAACGGACCTGGCGGCGATTTATTATCGTAAAATTACGGACAATCCGGATAAAATTTTATACTTTACAGATACGCGTCAAAACCTGCATTTTCAACAAGTCTTTCGTGGTGCGGATATGGCGGGGATTATGCCATACGATAAAATGGAGCATATTGGATTCGGCACAATCAACGGCGCGGACGGCGGACCTTTTAAGACACGCGGTGGCGAAACACCCGAACTGATTGGGATTTTGGATATGGTTGAAAACGCGGTGCGGATGCGCGCGGCGTCGGCGAACAAAGATTTAAGCAAAGAAAATATCGCAGATATCGCGTTATCGGCGATAAAATTTAATGACTATTTACATGATGTTCGTTCGGATTATATCTTTGACCCAGACGCAATTACCAGTTTCGAAGGACGCACAGGACCATACATTTTATATACCGCGGTTCGGTTAAAATCCGTATTGGCACGCGCATCAGATATAACGCCGAAATTATCAGATAATCTGGCAATGGACGAGCGTAATTTATTACTGACGATTTTGGATTTTCCGCGTGTATTGGGGACGGCGTTTGCGCGTCGCGCGCCGGATATTTTGGCAAATTATATTTATGATTTGGCGCAACTGACAAATACTTTTTATCATAATTGCCCAATAATGCGTGATGACATAGACAACAAAACCAGACAACACAGACTGGCAATAGTGGAAAAAACATTGGGTATTTTAGAGCGCGGCATAGATTTAATGGGAATGCGTGTCCCAGACAAGATGTAAATAATACTTGATAATTATTTCTATCAATTGGCAAAATTACAAACAACATATTCCGATATTGTAAAAGCAGATGAAGAATTACAAAAAACAAACTCGGAATTAAATTGGATTGAAAAACAAATTCGGGAATTGGACAAAACATATTTTGCCGCCGAAGACGCAAAACATATGAAACAGATAAAAGAAAACTATTATCGTTTATTCGGCGAACGGCCAGGTATGTAATATATCAAAAAAAGGTGTTGAAATTTCAACACCTTTTTTTTACACATTTTATTGATTACGTATTATACTGCACAAACCGCCGTCTCGCTCTGTATATTCTGTCGAGAATGGGGCTTTTGAACAACTATGTTTACTAATCACACAATCGATACGATATGTATTGCTTTCGTTAATATATCCATTATTCGCCAAACACCAACCAATTTTATCATTATCTTCATTGTCGGCATCTGCATCAAATAAATTACCAAACTTAAACACTCTGTACCCAGTGTGGCCACCAACACATGTTATATAACCATTATTATCTGCACCAATAAAGTGAGATGTTGGCGTACATCCAGCAACAAGATAATCCACCCAAGTTTGAACTATATTTATTGCATGCATAGGGTCAGAAAAATTCAAGCTATTAAAACGCGTTTGACAATAAATTACATAATTACCCGAAGTATCTTCACATGGATTTTTAGGAACACAAACCCCGTCTGATTCAACCCAGACCCGGTCCGCGGATTTCGCACACAGAGATTTTAATTTTTCACGATTATCATCCGCGCCAAACGCGTTATTCATCGCGCCAATCGCAAAGACCACAATCAACGATGTTAAAATATTTTTTTTCATTTTTCTTCCTTTTGGTTTTGTTGTTTGTTTGTTAAATTCCATCACATTCTGGGCTGGGGTTGCCCAATGACACACACATTTCTTTCAGACTATCATCTGTGCTGGGTGGGGGCGAACTATTATCTACGCCCCCCCCACCGCCGCCTTTTTTAGCATTTTTTGCGTGTAAAATTCCGTATGTCGCCAGTCCTGCCCCCGTCAGTCCCAGGGTCGTTGCCCCCGCGATTTTCAATCCTTTTGTATCTTTACTGCAATCCGCCAATTCGACCTGTTTCTTTTTTAATTCCGATTGTAATTTCTGAATATTATTTTGCGTCATCTGGATTAAAATTTCGGTCGGCGCAGAATTTGCAAAAAAGGGATAAATTAAAAACAATCCAAAAATAGCGGCGAATTTATTTATCATTTTCGCCCTCTGTTTCATCCGATTCTTTGTTTGATTTTTCTTTTTTGGATTTGACCAGTTTATTTGCCTCTATCCCGACCAAAACACCCGAACCGACAACCCCGACCGAACCAATAATGGTCGCCGCGGTCCAGTTCTTTTTATTTTTTTTACATTCGGATAATTGCCGGTCAATGTCTTGAATTTGTTGCCGCAATGATGATTCTTGTTCTTGTAATTGGCTTAAATCATACTCGGGGGGGGGGGGACAGATTCAGTCGCACGCGCCACACCCACAAAATTTATGGTGCAAACAACCGCAAAAAAAGCGAATAATAATCTCATCTTCCAAGAATATTATATCACACAAATCAAAAAAAAAACAAATTTGGTGCGACTGGGGGGACTTGAACCCCCATGGATTTATCCACAGCATCCTTAGTGCTGCGCGGCTACCAATTACGCCACAGTCGCAAATCGTGTTATTATCCTGTATCTGGAAATTATTGTCAAGCCAAAGAAAAAATTATAAAACCAGTCGCTATTACGGATTCGTCAGACGCAATTCAATTCTGCGGTTTCTCTGCAAATTCGCCGCGTCCGTTGTAATCGGATACATATCGCCAAAGCCACTGGGGACCAGTCGTCGTGCATCAACCCCCGCCGCGGTCAATTCCGCCACGACCGCGCGCGCGCGCAACAATGATAATTCCAGATTATTTTTATAATCCCGCGTTCCCGGAATAACCGCCGCGTTGTCGGTATGTCCATCAACACGAATTATCCAATTCACATTCATCGGTATTTTTGATTCCAAACTAATTATAGCCGGCGCAATTTGGCGAATTTGCGTCCGGCCCGCGTCTGACAATTTATAAGACCCGCGCGCAAATAAAATATCACTGGGGACTACAAATCTATCGGACGATGTATCAACCAAGCCTGACCCCGCCAGCGCGCCACGAATTGCGCCATAAAATTGCGATTGATATTGTCCCAGTTCTGCGATTTTTTCTGCCATGGCTTTGTTCAATCTTTCGGACATTGCCGCGTATTCAGTTGCTTGTTCGGCGGCGCGTTGGTCCGCAAAGCGCAGCAATTCGTTCAGACGCGCAACCTCACCCGCCAAAGATTCCCGCGCCGCGGCGTCCAATTTCGCGTTTTCCAGCGCCGCATTCAATCCTGAGATTTGTATATTTAATTCGTTCATCTGGGCGGCAAGGGCGTTTTTTTCATCCTGGGATACATTTAATTCTTGCTGCATTGTTTCTATTTGTGTTTTTGACATCAGCAATAATTGTTTTGCCTCTTCCCCATCGGCGGTCATTTTGGCAATTTGCTCGGTCTGGGCAGCATTTGCATTCTTTAATTCATTTACCGCCACATTCGTTTTCTTTGCGCTGAATACATTCGTTGTCGTCCATAAAAACACAAAAACAATCAGTAAAAACACCAAAATAATCACCAGGTTAGAAAATAAATCCACAAAGCCCGGCCAAGTATTTGTCTTTTCCTTGAATCTGATTTTTAACATTTCTCTCTCCTCTTATTTCTATTTCAGACGCGCAACGCTGCGTTCCAAGCGCGCCACCGCCGCGCCCAAATCCCGCACTGCAGTATTTATATTTGCGTCTGTTTGTTCAATTTCGGTCGTTCTGGACAATCTGGTTTGGATTGCCATATTTTCTTCTAACTCTCGAAACAATGCGTTTTGCGCGATTGTCGTTTGTAATTGTAAAAATCCGACAATCAAACTACCCGCCAAACCCAACAGCGACGATGAAAACGCATATCCCATTCCCGCCAGCGGGCCGCCTAATGACGCCTGCATAGTGTTCATCACATTTTCATCATTAAAATCCAGCGCCGTTATCATATCCGAAAACCCACCAACCGTATGAATCAAACCCCAAAAAGTCCCCAACAATCCCAAAAATATCAAAACATTTGTAATATAGTGCAGATTGTCGCGCTGGTCCTCGAACCGACCCATTATCATCTCTAAAAAACCATTTGTTGTTTGCGCCGATAACAGATTTTTACGCTGGGCCCGCGCGCGGGTCAGCATTATCGCAATCGGGCGAAAAATCCGTGGGGGCAATTGGGGTGCGCGTGCACCGCCAAAAAATTCCCGCATCCATTTATATTCAGGAATTAAACGCAATGTGTCGATAAAACATAATCCTATACCGAATAATGTTGTGCCAATAATAACCCCGTTCAGCCAGATATTTACGACCGCAATCTGCATCAAATCGCCGAAAAATAAAATTATCCCGATAAAAATCAACGCCGTGAAAAGCGCCATTCTGTTTAATGAATGATGAAATTTGCTGTTCATTTATAACCCCTCGGTCAAATTATAGTAAAATTGTAAATACCGCGTCAATAAGATTTTTTGCTTGATTTTGTGTAAATTCTTTACTATGATTGTGTTGTTCCTGCTGGGGGTAATGGTGCCCGCAGCCAACAGACCAAAGGAAATAAAATGGCATATTACGAAAGTGTTCTGGTATTTCGCCAGGACCTGACCGAACCGCAGGTCAAAGAAAAAGCGGCAAAATTCGCAGAAATTATCAAAGAATTGGGCGGGGTTGTTAAATCCACAGAATTTTGGGGATTGAAAAACTTGGCGTATGTTATTCGCAAGAATCGCAAGGCTCATTATATAATGATGAATATTGAAATGGACGGAAAAAACATCACTGAATTGGAACGCCGTGCGCGTATTGACGAAGATGTTATTCGTTTCCTGAATGTGCGGGTTGATGAATTATCAACAACTCCGTCAATTATGATGTCAAAAAATGAAGAGGTGGAATAATGGCAGTTCGCGCAGCAATTTACAGAAAAAAAGCAAACCCATTAAAGGGTAAAAAAATTGACTATAAAGATGTGAAAACATTGGGTCATTACATCACAGAACGCGGGAAAATCGTTCCCAGCCGCATCAGCGGTGTTTCCGCGCGCGACCAACGCGCATTGGCAACCGCGATTAAACGCGCGCGTCATTTGGGACTGGTTCCATTTGTGCGGAATAACCTGGGATAATAAATTTGGGCGAACGCTCTAACTTTAATAAATAAAAGGACAGATTATGAAAATAATTTTAACAGAAAAAATAAATAAATTAGGCAATATCGGCGACGCGGTTGATGTTGCAACGGGCTATGCACGGAATTATCTGTTGCCAAATGGTAAGGCGATGCGCTATTCTCGTGAAAATTTGGCGATTTTTGACGCAAAGAAAGCGGACTTGGTCGCGAAACAAGAACTGGCAAAGAAAACGGCTGACGGTAATCGCGGTTTGGTAGAATCTGCGAAATTTTATATGATACGCCAAGCGGGCGATACAGGTCATCTGTATGGCAGCGTGTCCAGCCGTGATATTTCGCGTTTATTGCGTGAATTGACCGGTGTAGCGGTTGAATCGGCACAGGTTTTATTGGGTTCTCCAATTAAAACGATTGGTGCTTTTGATACAAAAATCGCATTGCATCCAGATGTGATTGTGCCGATTAAAATCTATGTTGCGCAAACACAAGATGAAATTGACGCCTTGGTCGCGGGTAAAGTTTTAACATTTGGAACAAAGAAAATTGAAGAAGAAACCGAAGAAAAAACGGAAGAAAAAGTAGAAGAAAAAGAAGCGATTGCTGAAGAAAAATCCGAAGTCATCGCAGAATAAAAAATTCAACAACGATAAAAAAAACGCGGGTTATCCCGCGTTTCTTTTTAATATCTGTATCAGTGTCGATGAATTGGTATTGCACGACGCAAATTCCCCGCCCCAGGGGGCGGGTGAAGTTCCCCTCCTGTGGGGGGGTGTCGCGTAGCGACGGGGTGGTTTAGCCAAGTTCAAGAAAAAACTATACCTAAAAAACATTTCAACTTGTCCTTTCTCTGTCGTCATACCCGCGACGGCAGGTATCCACCGCCCCGCAGGGGTTTATATTTATCCTTGTCCTTTATAAAGGACAATATCAAATTAAAGTTTTTATTCTCATAAACTCGGTCTAAAATCCCCGCCCTGTGGGGGGGTGCGGACGAAGTCCGTGGGGCGGGGGAATCGGCTAAGATATAGTAAAAACTTGTCCTTTATAAAGGACAATATCTCTCTCTTATCTCGGATGGTTCCCCCACCCCATTTTACTCGCTTTGCTCGTAATCCAACCCGCCCTCACAGGGCGGGGAATTTTTTTTGCGCAATAGAGTTTATTATTATTGTCCTTTATAATGGACAATGTTTTTAATCTGTTATTCTTAAACGAAAACGAAGTTTTCGTCATACCAACGAGGACGAGGATCCCCTGCCCCGTAGGGATTTTTAAAACTGCTGCGCAGCATTGGGGCACCCCAAAGCGGGGGTGACGCACAAGAAAAAAGTTAGTAGAGCGCAGAGCGAAGATATTAATAGTTAATAGTTATTAGTTAGGGTTTTTAATCTGTAAATTAGTCCTTTATAATGGACAACTATGACAAGAAAGCCCTGTTCCCGCCAAAGCGGGAATGACAAGAGTTTTATTTGTAGATTGGTGTTTTTTATCTACGTCAATGACTTAATACTTACCACTCTGATTCTGGGGTAACATATAAATTTTTATTATATGCTGTTTTTATTTTATCTGCATCGCAATCACTCCAATTTTGCGGTGAATTGTCATTTACGCCCTTTGCGCCACCATCAACTACACAATTCTGACGGTCAGATGAATCACTACCATCACTTTTATCATATTCTGCACAATGTTGAAACACACATTGCCCAGTGTCCCAATTAAAACTTAACTTTCTGGTTACACCTTTTTGATGCAAAAACACAAGAGGATTTTTTTCTGGAATATAATAATTTTCAGAATCTATCCCTGTTTGCACATTGCTAATCAATGCCGTTGCGGCTGCTATATGACAATAATTTCCATAAAATGTTTTTGTATTTGGGAGGTTTAAACAATATAATAATGCTTTGCTATTTCGTGCATATATCTCTTTATTTTTTTCAGCTTCTATTGCTTCGTCATTTTTTTTTTGACTCAGATAATCATCTACATCTTCGTCCAGTGTATTTAATTTTTTATTATAATTATTTTGTGCGGTTTGCAAAACCAACTGCATCAACGTCGTTCGCATATTATTTGTTAAACTTGGATACTGCGGTTCACCAGACATTGGTAAACTTACCCCTGGGATACGACGACCCGTCATACACCATTGCACAGTTGTGTCCGCATTTATCGTATTCATCAACGCATCAACCATGTTTTGCATCGCGCCCACCATATCTTTGGTGCTGGTTGATATGGTTGGGTCTTCGTTTGCTGTGTTGTTATAAACAAATTTTCCATCCGATGATATTGTTATAGAACCCCATGGGATTTTACCCCGAACCTCATAAGAATCATCGTTGGCATCCCCCCTAAATAAGGTCAATGTGCTGGCGCCAATTGTTGTATTATTCTCTATCGACTGACAAGTAATTGTATCACCACAAACATTTATCATTGCTGCCTCGGCCGCGTTTTGACATACGCGTTGCAAATTATTGTCCATATTTAACATTATACCCGCAACCAAACTATTAAATCTTTCGGGTGAATATGCAGAACACCCAATCAAAGCATCTTCGTCGATACTGGCAATAATATCTTCGGTGCTGAGTCCCACACATTGTTTATAATCCGCGCCACACATATTTTCACTGGTTAAATATGCCTTTACCTGGTCCGTGCAAGAATCAACACGCATCGCCGCCAATTTTTGGGTCACAAATTTCCACATTGGGTCATCATCAGTGGCACTGACCCCGCAGGCATCCAATTCAACCTTACACGCATTGGTCAATACAGACGGGTCATTCAAGCAATAATCGTATGAGCCGCTACCCTCTTCCGCCAAAAAAGTTTCTTTACAAGACCGCTGGAAACAACTGGAGATATTGGAAATACAACTTGACCTGACATCGGCCTCGGCCGCTAATTCTGCGGATTTTAACGCAGGCGCGATTGACGCCATAAAGGTATCCCAAACCTGGTCCCGCACCATTTCGCACTGACTTAACACCCCCTCGCACAGTGGCTTTTTCGCCATCATCATATCATAGGTGCTGGCCGCAATTTCAACACTGGTTTTAACACCTTTTATTTCTATATTTTGGGTATTACCCCGCGTTGCGAATATCCCGGCCCCAGTCGTTGGTTTTTTCATTGCATTTTGACGCGCCACCATATCAACACACCCTTTCCAGTCTGTGCCACAACCACCGCGTTCTGTATCCTGAAAACATTGTTGCATTTGCACAACACAGCCACCCAAATCATATTTATTTTGTTCATCAAACGCGGTCAATGCGGCCTTTTTAACCTCGGTCTGGGCCAAGGTCAATTTTTCCGCAGACGAATTTCGCCGTTTTGCCAAATCATTTTCATACGCCGAACAATTTGATACAATCTGGGCGCTATACATCATGGATAACATTGGAATATCTGACGAACATTCGGGGATTTGCGACACACACAAAGAATGCACCGCCGCCCGTAAATCGTCCCCAACCAGTCCATCCAGTGCATATACATCTATGTCCGAATTATATTCCGGTTCATTAAAAATACTGGATACATCAAAAATTTCTGACCGCGTTGACGGCGCCGCAGGTGTTGAATTTTCCGACACATCTGACGAAAAGTCTAACGCCGCCAGCGCGCTATCCACAAAATCCGCACGCGCCCCAACCCCCAGAGTAATCCGTTCTGCCCCTGTTGTTGCCATCGCCAACGATTGTTGGTCCAATTTGGTAATCTCATCCAAAACCCGATTTAATTCTGTGATATGATTACTGCACTGACAACGCCCGCCATTGGCATTATCCAACATACAAAAAGAATCCATACACCCCATATATTTTTCATTACAAGAATCCGATACCAAGACATTTTTCGCCGCCTCTTGAACACCGGTTCCAGATTGAATTACATTTTTTTTCGTTGCCGCACGCGCAACCACACCCTGATTTTGCACAGGCGCCGCAACCGAGGTCACCGCACGCGTCGCAACGCGCGCCGCCACCGCAGGCGTTGGCGCGTTTGTATTGCGCGCAACCGCGCGCGCCGCACTGCGTGCCGTTGTTGGCGCCGGCGTTGATGAATTTGTTGTTTCTGTTTTTACATTTTCTGTTGCCGCCGCTACCCCCGAACCACGACGATTTACAGGCGCATCCGCCGCCACAGCGGCAAATGTCGCAAAAATTGCAGTAAAACAGAAAAAGATTTTTTTCATTTTCTCTCTTTAATTATTTAATTTTATCATTTTTTTTATTTTTTATCCAATAAAAAATTCAATTCCCATGGGTTTATTTTCCCCACTCTTTTCCTATATTTGTATCTGCAACCAAAGGCACCGATAAAGTCGCCACGTTCTCCATTACACTTTTTATACGCGCCGCAAATTCATCTGCGATTTTTTCATCACATTCAAATACTATTTCATCATGCACCTGTAATATCATTTTTGCCGAGTCCGATTGTAATTTTTCCAATTGAACCATTGCCAATCGCATCAAGTCTGCCTCGGCACCTTGAATTGGCGCATTGGTCGCAGCTCGCAATCCATACGCGCGCGTCCGTGAATTTTGTAATTCTGGCAATTCAATTTTGCGTCCCATTGGCGTCAAAACAAAACCATTATCCATTGCAAATTTCTTTGTTTTATCAAAATAGTCTGCAATTTCTGGCAATGCCGCCCAATAAGAATCTATGATTTTTTGTGCATCAAGCCGAGATACCCCTAATTGCCCCGCCAAACCAAACGCCGACATTCCATAAATCACCGCAAAATTTATAGTCTTTGCGCGCGCCCGCAGTTCCCGTGGCACAGGTTCATTACCCGGAATCTTAAACACCTGACGCGCCGTATCTGAATGAATATCACCGCCATTCGCAAACGATTCACGCCACGACGCAACATTTGCAAGGTCCGCCAAAATTCGCAATTGCATTTGGGAATAATCCGCCGACACCAACACCCGACCTTTTCCTGCAACAAAACACCGCCGTATTTCTGCCCCCAGCGCAGTTTTTATCGGAATATTTTGTAAATTCGGGTCGCGCGAAGACAAGCGCCCTGTATTTGTGCTGGTCTGTAAATAAGTCGTATGAATCCGCCCATCCGCCCCAATTTGCCGTGGCAGTGCGTCCGCGTAAGTTCCAGCCAATTTCGCAACAGACCGCCATTCTAAAATTTTTGCCGCAATTGGATGTTCCATTTCACCCAAGGTTTCCGCGTCTGTTGATTTTCGGCGCGGCAATCCCATTTCATCATACAACACAACCCCCAGTTGCGCGGGACTGGCCACATTAAATTCGCGCCCAGCCATTGCCCAAATTTCAGATTCCAGCGTCGTCATATTATTATGAAAAATCGTTGATAAGTTTTGCATCCCCGCCCTATTGATTAAAACCCCTGTCCTTTCCATTTTCAACAAAACTTTCAGCAACGGCAAATCACAAGTATTATAAACATCTTTTAACTTTTTTTCCTTGTCCAGCCTGCCACAAAAAATATGATACAAATTAAAACAAACAACTGCGTCCTCGGCCGCGTATGGGGTTGCCACACTGATATCCAATTCCGCAAAACGCATATCCGCATTCTTGGTCTTGTCCGGGAACAAGGACGCAAACTTTATATTTTCATGATTCAGATAAATCCGCGCCAAATCGTCCAGGTTATGCGCGTGCACCATTCCATCCAACACATACGACATCAACATTGTATCGTCAATTGGTGCAATTTTATCAACTGCCCAACCTTCGTTCGCCAAAATATGCAGGTCATATTTCAGATTATGTCCAACCTTTACAACTTTCGGATTTATTAAAATCGGCAATAATTTTTTATAAACCAGTCCTATATCCAATTGCCCAGACTCTATCTTATCCCCCCCGAATAAATCGGTCGCACGTGATTTATGACGCAATGGAATATAAACACCATTCGTTTTATCGGTCGCCAATGAAATCCCGACCACCCTATCCGTCATTTGATTCAGCCCTGTGGTTTCTGTGTCAATCGCCAGCACATCACCAACCCCAACCAAAAATTTATCCAGTTCCGATTCTGTCTTGATTGTCTGATAGGTAAAGTTTATTGTATCAGGTATTATTGTTTCTGGGGTTGGCGCACCACTAAAAAGTTTTTTTGCTTTATCGGACAACGAATTACTGCCCAGTTCGTCGCGAGTAAATTTTACAAACCCGTCCAGGTCAAATACAAAATCCCCGTCATTAAATTCAGGCAATTCCGCGTCTGTTTTTAACCGAACCAATTGCCGTGAGATTTCAATTTGATTTTTATTATCGGTTAAAATATCGCGAATCCGTTCGCTTTTTATTTTATCCAGACTTTCATAAATTTTATCCAGGCTGCCAAATTCATTTATCAACTCGGCCGCTTTTTTTGGTCCAATCCCCGGGGCACCAGGAACATTATCGGACGCATCCCCAATCAGCGCCTGGGCATCAACCACCTGGTCTGGACGCACGCCGAATTTTTCCAGAACACCATCGGCGCGAATTTCACGCTCTTTCATCGTGTCATACATAAACACACAATCCGACACCAATTGCATTAAATCTTTATCACTGGAAACAATTCGTGTCTGCCCCACGCCACATTGCCGCGTTGCCAGTGTTGCGATTACATCATCAGCCTCTATCCCCGACACACACAACACCGGCATTCCCATTGCACGCGCAGCGTCCCGCGTCAATTCAATCTGAGCGACCAAATCCGCGGGCGTATCACCCCGATTAGCCTTATACATAGGATAAATTTCATTACGGAAAGTTTTGCGCGATGCGTCAAAAACACATATAACCCTGTCGCCTGCGCGCGATGCCGCCAGCAATGGTAATAACATATTGCAAAACCCATAAACCGCATTTACAGGCACGCCGTCTGGGCGCGTCAGGCGCGAATGCACGCCGTAATACGCCCGAAATAATAAAGAATTTCCGTCAATCAGTGTCAGCATTAAAATGTATATCTCAACTTTGCACGTAATTCATAATGTAATGCCTGGGCATCGGCGGCAAAGTTTGGTAAATAAACCGCGCGACCCTCGGCATCCAATGACAACGATGCCAGCGGAATATCCACAGACGCGCCAATTAAACCCTGGGCCGCCCAGGTGCTGCGTGCATTTTTCAACGACACATCGGATAGGCGTCCATCAAATTGCATACCCGCACCCGCCCCAATATAAGGGGTTATTATCGGCATTGGAAAAATTTTTGCCATTATATTCGCCATTGCCAGATTGGTTTCTAAAACATCTGTTTTCAGATAGTTATATTCAATTTCTGCACGAATAACCGGGATATCAATTCCGAACACCGCGCCATACGACTTTGCATATTCATTATGATTTCCTGCATCTTTGATAAAATAATGCTGACCGCCCAGACCACCAGTCGCACCGATATACAAGTCCATAATTGCCGCTTGTCCTGCACCTGCGAACATTACGCCCGCCAATGATAAAACAAATAATTTTTTCATATTTTTCTCCTTGGTATGATATTATAATAGAAAAAAGGGATAAGGTTATGCAAGAAAATAAACCTATTTTAATTATCGGTCTGGGCAATCCTGGGAACCAATACAAAAACACGCGGCACAACGCGGGCTTTATCGCGGTGGAGCATCTGGCGAGCGATGACGCGGTTTGGAAAAAAGAGAAAAATGCGTTGGTATCAAAACGGGATAAATTTATTTTTGCAATGCCGCAAACTTTTATGAATTTGTCGGGTGCGGCGGCGTTGGCACTGATGACCTTTTATAAAATTCCATTGGAAAATTTGGTCGTTATTCACGACGACATTGACCTGAAAATCGGGGACATTCGTGAAAAGCGTGGGGGGGGCAGCGCGGGACACAACGGAATAAAAAGCATTGCGGGGGCTGTTGGAAATGACTTTCACCGAATCAGAGTCGGTGTTGGTCGTCCCGAAAATAATTTAATAAATGTATCGGATTGGGTTCTGGGAAAATTCAGCGCGATTGAATTAAAACAAATCGCGGATGTTATTAAACAAATTCAATTACCATAAAAAAAACAATCCGCAATTGCGGATTGTTTTTTGACCAGTTTTGATTTAGAACGTATAACGCGCGCCAACCAAAATTTCATGCGATTCTATGTCCATATTTGTTATACTGGTTTCATCAAAACCTGTGGTTATAACACGGACCGCAATATCGTTTTTCCCCATATCAACATAACGATATGATACATCAAATGTCAATGCATCATTAAATTGGTATGCAACGCCACCACCAACATTCCAAACAAAGTTTGTTTTGGTGGAATCAGCCTCGGCATCTATACCTGCTGCCCGTGATTCCACTTCTACATCTGTATTCAGAATTCCGATACCCACACCGCCACCAATAAATGGAGTTATTTTTGTATCAGTCGTAATATCATAGTATGCATTCGCCATAATAAAGTTTTGCGCAACGCTGTAATCTGCCTTGGCCTCTGCGCCACGCCAAGCCGCTGGTTTCACGATAAATTCATCTTCCAGTTCGCCAAAACCATATTCAATTTCGCCACGCAAACCGAAATCGGACGCCGCGCCGAATGCGATTTTTCCAATAAAACCCGCCGCACCGCGCTGGTCAAAATTTTCATCTGCAATATCATTATAAACATCTGCATTGGTCAGACCCGCGCCCAAACGCAATGCCGCGTATGGATATGCCGCATTTGCGCCGACCATCGCCATTAAAACAATCCCCGAAGTTAAAAGAACTTTTTTCATTTTTTTCTCCTTGAGTAATTTGTATAAAAATTTTATACACACAAATTGTAAAACACAAAAACACAAAAAGCAAATTATTCATAAGATTTTATTCGTTGTCCTTTATAAAGGACAACGATTTTATAACTTGATATTTCTTTGATTTTTTTGGACTTGGCTGAACCACCCCGGCACCCTTCGCCAAGGCTATGGGTGCCACCCCTCCACAGGGTGGGGAACTTCCACAAAAAAAATCTATAATCACAAATCCGCTCTCTGCCGTCATACTCGCAACGGCGGGTATCCACTGCCCCGCAGGGATTTAATTTTATCGTTGTCCTTTATAATGGACAAGTTTTTAATCTGTTAGTTATAAATAAAATTGAACTCTGAACTTTATACTCTAAGAACTCTATCGCCCTGCTGCTTTGCGTTTTGTATATATATAACGAACCCCTGTGTTTTCGTCATACACATCTTGGTTGGTCTTATCCATTCCCAGAAAAGTTCTGATTTTATTTTCGGTTGATAACGGAAGGTTTTCGTCCGACGGTATTTCTATGGGGTCAGTTTTTTTTACAAGGTTCGGTTTCGCTGTATCCCACGCCACCTGCACTATAACAAATATTACATTCATATAATTCTGATTCTAATTCGTCCGATAATTTACCACCTTTATATTTAATATATTGTAGTTCGTTACTGCGGTCCTCACATAATAACGCCGCAAATGTACTAATGGGTTCATCATTATTATCCGGGTCTAATACACAAGAAACCAATTGACTATACCCAACCCCATTTGCATTCATACAATCCATACATTCAAATAAAGTTTGCCTGTCAGTTTCCGCCCAATTAGATTTATCTGAATAATTATTGCTCCGTATTAAATCATCTATTTTATTATCACATAATTGTTGCGCAATCTGTGCACGCTTACTATTGTTATAAATATCAACGATATTAGCCCCAGGGTTTATACCCAACTGATTTTGAATATTTTGGAATGGGATGGTCGCCACAGAACCACTTTTTCTTGTTTCAACAGCAACAACAACTTTTTGCCCATCAGATTTTTTTTGTTGGGTTATTTGTGTTATTTCACCTGTAATTGGCTTTGTAACATTTTCTATACTGACATTATAATTTTTGCCATCCATGACTTTGTCTATCAACGCTTGCCCGCCCAGTGCCACCGCCGCACCACCCACAACCGCAATCGTGCCGCCGACAACCTTATCCTTACTGGTATCGCGCTGCGCTGCAATCAGTTGCGCGTCGCGCCCGTCTGCGTTTAATTGTGCCTGACTCAGACTGCCAAAGGCAGATGTTTTATCCCCTGCAACCATGGCCTGATTATCATACAAGGTCCCAGAATCCGTAATAATTCTCGCACTGGAAACCGACCCGTCGGGCGCATAAACAATATCACCTATTTCTATTTCTGATTCCAGCCCGGGCAATTTATTCATTTGTTCTTTCAATGTTTTTAATTCCAAGGCCCGCATTGCGTATTCTTCGCGTTGCAAAGCCAAATCCGTCGCCGCAATGGCAACCCCGCGGTCATTAAACTTTGCGGAACCACCCGGATATGGACAAGACAGCCCCGCCAAATAACCGCTCATTCGGGCATCAGCTTTATCGTCTTGTTTTTGTTCGCCCAAACCCTGGGCCAGATTCATCGCGCCCAGACCGGTTGCGGCGGTTGCAATTGAATTATCCAGTTTATTTATGTTATACAGCGAATCTTTATCCGACACCACGACTTCGCGCTTTGTAGTGGTCGGCAATTCTGGCATATTATTTATTATTTCTGTTGGGCTTGTCCCTTGTGCCCCCAGGTCATTAGCGACATTTGATATCATTGTTTGTTGGGATGTATTTATTTTTTCAAATGAAAGCCCTTTTTTAGTTATGGTTGTTGCCTCTAAATTAACATTTCTTATGTGACTATCTTGATAATCTTCACCTGAATTTGCTGACATCGCGGGGAATACAACGCAAAACACTGACAACAAAACACACGTTTTATTAAAAATTCTTTTTATCATTTTCATTTTTTATCTATTGTTCCCAAATTTAATTTTGTATTCCCAAACAACGACTCACCTGCCTTTTGCTCAAACGTTTTTATTGTGGTCAGCGTCATTGGGGTGTTGCTGCCCCCCCCCGACGCTACACCGGACGCCCCCTAATTACCAGAACCCCCATCACCAGACGTGCTATTTGTTGTTGCCGACGCAGCCGCTGTTGTATTATTATTTTCTGTTGTGTTGTTCCCAGTAGAATTATTTGTTTCTGTTGCTGTGCTGTTATTTGTGTTTTCAGGGCCCAATGCTTCTTCGGCCTTGGTTTGGGCCTTTAATTTACTGAGGTTATCCATCAAACCACTGGTAACCGCCGCCGCCGCCGAGCCCAACCCCGCGCCCATCATCGCGTCCGCCGCACCCGTCAATTCGCGGTCGCGCCGCAGCGAATTTTCCAAATATGTCGTAATATCAACCCCAAACCAATTTTCTGTGCAATCAAAAGTATCCCCCGCATATAATTTTTGTGATGCCATTGTCGCCCCATCTTCCGCAGAATACAACGACACCGACGCAACACAATCAAACGCCCGCTCGTCAAATAACATTCCCGCGCCGGTACATTTTTTTGATATAGAATCACGCAGGTCATACAACGCCGCATCCAATTTTGTAATACGAGTCTCTGCACTGATTCTGTTATCTGCAAAAACCTGCATCATTCGCGCAGCAAAGCCAGTATCAACATCTGCACAAGAATCCGCAATCCCCTGGCACGCCTTTATCGCCGCATCCCCATAATTTTTTCCCAAACATTTATCAAATGTTTTGCCACATTCGCGCACCATACAATCACGATAATCCACCCCACAGGTTTTTGTATGGTCAAATTCCGCCAATTTTACCGCCATATCTCGGTCGGACAGCACCTCGGGTGCGAACATAGTCATTTCTGCGCCACTACATTTCGCGGTCGCCCCACAAGATTCTATTTTTGACGACCATACCGTCGTATCATCACCCGCGCAATCTATGAAATTATCACCACATTTATCCTTCATACACTGACGCAAATCTGTATCACACGAGTTATAACCGCCCGATTTTAGCGTCATCCCAACATCACCCGAAATATCCGTTGTCCCCGCCGCCGCGCGCTGCGCCGTAATTAAATCCTTTAACCCAGAATCCGTCCCTACTGCATCGCCGCCTGCATCACCAAACACCGCGTTAAACCGGTCAAATCGAGAATTATCTATGGCAAATACCGATGTCGTTTCTGCCGGAATTTCATCGACCAATACCTGAACCTCAGACGCGATTGGCACTGAACCCCGCACACTTGCCGCGGTTGGCTTTGCGCGACTTGTTTGCGCGTTTGCCGTTGCCGCCCCTGGGCGCACAACAACATTTGCCGCATTCGCCGTTATCGGTATCGCAAAAATCATCATCAAAAATAAAAATTTTATTTTCATATTTTATCTACTAAACCTTTCACAGGCAGTTCTCTCGAACTGACACATTTGGTTGGCGTTTGACATTTCCGATGGAAATGCCGCATCACATTTATTCGGCATATTATTATCACAAACCGATTGAACACACGCGTCAAAGCCCGCATTCCCCGCACAATTATCCGCGGCTATTTTCATTTTACTTTCCCTGGCTGATTTGTGTTCCGCCGCGATTGCCGCGATATTTTTATCTTTGTTATTCACAGCATTATCACGCACACGCACAATATCTTTATAAATATCATCGGTGGATTCATCACAATTGCCCGCAGACACCGCACACCCCGCAAACAACCGCCCCAACGCGCTGTCGTCCAGACAATTTTTCCACCCCGTCCCACATTGTGTTGAAACACAGGTATTTATACTTTCCGCGCAAGTCGCGGTTTTGGTTTCCGCCGCACCTGCCTTTAATTTTTGACCCGCGACCGCCGCACCGCCCGCATACTGACACGACTTTTCAATTAAATCATCATAAAACAAAGTATCATCAACACCACATTCATTTTTTTGTTTTTCCATACACTTTTCAATTGCCCAGGTGTATCGCGCCACCGGATTGGTCGGCGCGGACTTTATATCCGCCGCAGACAAAGCATTTTTTGACGACGCCACAACAGATTTTAATCCCGGAATTGTTCCTGCACTGGGTGTGCCACACAACTGACAACGCGCACCCTGATTTATATTGGCATTTATCGCGCATACAGAATCCAGACAATCCGTCATCGCGATTTTACTGCACGCAGAAAAAGCCGTTTCTACCCAAAACAGCCCCAAAAATCCAGCAAAAAACACCGCGATTTTTTTCATATCTCTCTGTAATTATTTAATTCTAGCACATACACAAAAATTATAAAAGTAAAATTTTGGTTATTTGACTTTTATTTTTACGATGTTATACTGACCCGCTTGCGCACTAAAACAAAGGACAAATATAGTATGACAATATACAGAAATAAAACAAACGAAAAAGCACATAAAAGAATAATTCGTAATTGGAAAATTGTAATCATTACCATGATTGTGGTTATCGCATCTATACCAACAACAAGAAAATATGACAATATTGTAAAACGCAATATGAAAAACAAAAAAACAGAATTTATGACACCTGCACCAAATTCCACAAATCGTATTCTGTCCGATAAAGCGGTCAAAATTATAAACGACACCGCCAGAATAAATAAAAATTCATGGTATTGGTTTAACGATATGGTTCGCGGTCTGGGCAAATAAACCAGTATATAAAAAAAAACGCGGGAATAACCCGCGTTTTTTTTTGTATTTTTGATTTAGAACTCTGCCCCGAATTTAACACCAAATCCGAATCCTTTATCCAATTCGTAATTATAGTGATTTTTATTGGACGCCTCGCCCGTGATATACGCCCCCAGGAACATATCTGGTGTAAAGTTATAATTCACACCCAGCGCACCATCCCATTCACCTGCGTTATGGAATTGGTTGTCTGTATAACCCGTGTATTCCGCGCCAGCGTTCAGCGACCAATGCGCGTCAATCGCATAGAATCCATCAACACCCATCGCCAGATAATGTACTCCTTCATCGCCCCAATTAAACGATTCAGAACCCATATAATTAAAATCAAAATGTCCGGCAACCGCCCAATTTGATTTTTCATATCCCGCGTGCAATCCAGCGGTCCAAACATACGCGGTGTTGTCTTTCTTTAATAATTTTATTTTATGACCGCCCATTTTCCCCCAGATGTTGCCAACCGCATAATCGCCATACAGGTCAGCCTTCCACCCATTTTGCGCGTCCAAGAAACGATAATCCGCACCAACCGACAATGTCGCCAACATATAATCCGTAAATGTATCGGATTCTTGACCCATCAGTTGTCCATGAACTTCTAATTTATCAGAAATTCCATAACCGAATTTTTCGGTCAATTGCCAATTGTTTGTAAATTTAGATTGCGACCCCAAATCCGTAACGCTATAAAATTTATCTGCTCCTGGACGATACAGAGGGCTGTTGTTGATTGCTGCGTTTGCCGCTGATACCGCGAACACTGCCAATAAAGATGTTAAAAGTATTTTTTTCATTTTTCCCTTCCTTTGTTTTTTTAGGTACATCTCTATTTTATCAAGAATATATTCTTTTGCACTAGGAAGGTATTCCGAATACTTAAACAACCGCCGTAACCGCGCGCAACGCGCCATCGCGTGTCAATTGCACCACGCGTAATTTTTGCTTCATTTCAGCCATTAAATCTGCACGGTCGTATGCCGGTTGAGTATGTAAAATACGGTCTGCAAATGCCGCATACGCCGCATCTGGCGATTCCGCATGAATAGTAGTATAAAAATGGTCGTGTCCCGTCCCCATCATTTCCCACAGTACCGATGCGTTATCAGTTGAAATTTCCCCACCAATAATAACATCTGGCGTCATACGAACAACCAAGTCCAGCAATCGCGAATAGTTAAATTGGTTATTTTGTTCGGTTCGCGATAAAACAAAATGCACTCTGTTTTTTTGCGGCACTTTTATTTCACGTGCGTCCTCGACCGTAATTACACGCGCATTTTGGTCTATCAGTGTTAAAATATGATTCAAGAAAGTTGTTTTTCCTGTTGATGTCGCGCCCGAAATTAAAATCGGACTGCCATCATTTATGGCATCCATCAGTTTTTCATATGGGTCATCAGACTTCTTTTTTCCGCGCGGTTTAATCACCAGTAATTTTTCACCTTGCTTTAAGTGATAGTTAGAAAAATCAACATCGGGCGCACCGCTGCCCCGGATATTCAGCGCAATACCACCCGTCACATCCCGGTCATCATACATTACATTAGGGCCCGCAATCGCAGAAAAACGATGATTCCCAGGCAGAGTCGCATAAACAACCGGCATTCCGCGAATCGGGTCAAATGGTCGTTCATATACATTTGCGACGCAATAAATCAGGTCCAACAGATATTGCTGACTTAATTTTTCAGACTGGTACGCAACCCACGGCACACGTGCGCCATGCAGACGCATCCAAACCTCTCCGGCGTGGTTTATCGCTATTTCCTCGACGAACGAGGGCGAAAAAAACTCTTCCAGTGGTTTTATCAAAGATTCCAAAACGACATCAGACATAATTCTATTTTATCATAAATCGCCACTTGAATCAAAAGGCATTATTTGATAAAATTGTAAAAAAGAGAGTATGCTATGAAAAAATTTGCTTTGATTGGATTATTAGTTTTGTTGGCGGGTTGTTCGTCCGAATATAATCGCGATGACTTTGCATATGGTGGGGACGACGCGCCATATTATAACGAAACGTCAGCACAAACAATGACTGCGGATAATCAGTATGCCAATATGGATTCATATATTCCAAAAACAACCGAAGATGCGGCGGCAATGGACCAGAAATGGAATACTTCACGAAAAAGCACTGTATGGCAAGAATATCGTGGCGCGATGGTGCGGGTTGAAATTTTACTGGGCAGCAGCGATATGCGTGAAATACGACTTCGTCTGGACCAGGGCGCGAACGGCGCGGACATTGACGGGAATTCCAGATATGTATTGGAACAGGTCGCGAACTTTGAAATGAAACGGGTCTGTGGTAAAAACGCATCGTCGTATCAGGTTGTGTATGACCAACCTTCGTTCGAGGCATTGCGTTCCACGCCATACGCGGACTATCAGATAAAGGACGACGGGCAAACGATGCGCGAATACGGCTTTACCTGTGTGTATGAAAAATAAAGTTTTTTTCCTTGTATAAATTTTTAATTCTCTTTATGATTGCGGGGTAAAATTACAAAGGAGAAAAATATGAAAAAATTATTTAGTGCGGCAGCACTGGCGGGCGCTTTGTTTGTGGGCGCATGCGATGCAAATTCAGATGTTGCAAAAAATGGTGATACGGTTGTAATCAACTTTGCAGGATTTTTGGGCGACACCCAATTTGCGGGTGGAACGGCGGAAAACTTTCCATTGACACTGGGCAGCGGACAATTCGTCCCAGGATTCGAAGACCAAGTCGTTGGAATGAAAATCGGCGAAGAACGCGATATTGCAATTACTTTCCCAACACAATACACCCCTGAACTGGCGGGCAAAGATGTTATTTTCAAGGTCAAGGTTGTTGATATCCAGTAAATAAAAACAAAAATAAAAAAACGGGGCCCTGCCCCGTTTTTATTTAACTTTATGAAAATATTTTTGTGTATCAAAAAATAAGTATTCCCAGGTTTTTAATCTATTTTCTGGTTTACCGACCAATTCAATCATATTATTCATATAAAAACATAATTATTCTAATAACCTTTGGTCGCCAGATTCAATGACTCTGCTTCTAAACAATTCAAACGCGCTGTTGCATAATTTTATACACATTTCAATATCAGGACTTTCCGGATTACGGGCATATTTCAACATAACCGACAAAATATTGTTCAAATAATTATCCATAAAACTTTGAACTTCTTCAATTATCATTGCTTTTTAACCAAATTTCGTTAAAAACACTATAAACCCTAACTAATAATTTGTCAACAATAATTATTTCAGACTTTCACACATTTTGTTATGACGATAAATGTTGCGCACCAGCGTATTGCTGATTTTGTCCCAATCGTCCGTCGTTCCATAAATCGGACGACAAACCATTAC
This sequence comes from Rickettsiales bacterium, assembly GCA_031262525.1. Classification (GTDB taxonomy): domain Bacteria; phylum Pseudomonadota; class Alphaproteobacteria; order Rs-D84; family Rs-D84; genus JAISHM01. Next base: position 29,214 of record JAISHM010000008.1, read on the forward strand.
CGCGGTCGTTTTCGCGACATTATTGTCAATCGGCGATGGTGTATTGCCGGCGCAACCAATCACGAATAAGGCTGGAATCAGTTGTAATACTGTCTGCATTTATTTCTCCTTGTACTTTGATAATTTGTTGAATATTTTGCGACGCGTCGGATACCCCCTGCCCCACAATTTCAGCGCGACATCTTGCATCACCGACGCGCGTCCCCACCCAATAGGCGGCGCACAGCACCCCCGCCCCGAAAATCGTGGTAATTATTATTGTTTTCATTTTGATTATTCTTTTCTTTGTAAATTAGTTTTGGTGGCAATTACCAATTACTAATCATCTTTTTTTCGGAAAGATTTGCTCGCGCGTTCGTGCATCATAAATTGTTTCCAACGTGCTGACCGAATGAAAAGCGCCAGTCCGGTCCTGTAAAACATATTTTGTTCTGCCCGGGGCATCACATTCAACCGATGCACGCGGTAAAATTTGCGCATCATAAAAATAACGAACATTTTGCCATTGTATTACTGTATCACCCTGGATAGCGTATCCCAAGCGAAAACCCACTGCATCCTGAAATTTTACTGATGGATTATTATGATACTCACTGCGATACATTTCACGGATATTGGCACCAATCACATGAACCTTACCTCCTGGGAAAAACCATTCTGCATAATACGCTTTTAACTTTTTCATATTATCAATATATTGTTGCGATTTTTTTACGAATTCATTGAATTAAAGAAATCATCGTTTGTCTTAGTCGCACGCAATTTATCCAACAAGAATTCCATCGCCTCTAATGCGCCCATCGGGTTGATAATCCGGCGCAAGACATAGGTCTTGGACAGATTTTCGCGCGACACCAGCAAATCTTCCTTGCGCGTCCCACTGCGCGTAATATCCACCGCGGGATAGACGCGTTTATCGGACAATTTGCGGTCCAGGATAATTTCGCTGTTTCCGGTCCCCTTGAATTCTTCAAAAATAACTTCGTCCATCTTTGAACCCGTATCAACCAAGGCTGTTGCGATAATAGTCAAGCTGCCGCCCTCTTCTATATTTCTCGCCGCGCCAAAGAATCGTTTTGGACGCTGCAAAGCATACGCATCAACACCACCGGTTAAAACCTTACCCGAACTGGGCACAACGGTATTATACGCGCGCCCCAAACGGGTAATAGAATCCAGCAAAATCACAACATCTTTGCCCGATTCCACCAATCGTTTTGCCTTTTCAATAACCATTTCCGCAACCTGGATATGACGGGCCGCAGGCTCGTCAAAGGTGCTGGAAATCACTTCGCCTTTGACACTGCGTTTCATATCTGTAACTTCCTCGGGCCGTTCGTCAATCAACAAAACAATCAACGCAACCTCGGGATAATTACTGGAAATGCTGTGCGCAATGTTTTGCAGCATTACGGTCTTACCTGTCCGCGGTGGCGCCACAATCAACGACCGCTGACCCCGACCAGTTGGGGAAATCAGGTCAATAACACGTGCAGACAGCGACCGCCCCTTATCCTTATCATCAGGGGTCTCCATCTTTAACATTTTATCTGGATATAATGGGGTCATATCGTCAAAGGATACACGATGTTTTAACTTTTCGGGCGCATCACCATTGACCTTTTCAATGGTTTCCAGCGCAAAATATCGTTCGGACTCATTTTGCGGCGCGTCAATTTTACCCTCGATATAATCACCTGTTTTCAGACCATATTTTTTAATCAGGGTTGGCGACACATACAAATCATCAGGACCCGCCAAATAGTTTGACTCTGGCGCACGCAGAAAACCGAATCCGTCCTGCATCCGCTCCAGAACACCGTCCCCGACCAAAATCGTAGATTTATCCATTGAAATCACGCGCAATACCGCAAAGCGCAACTGCTGGACATTTAATTGGGACGGGTTTTCAATACCCATATCCTCGGCCATTTTTAATAATTGCTGGGGCGACTTCGCCTTTAATTCATTTACATGCATAATTTATCCTTTTGGAGATTTCGCACAGAACTGCGCGATTTGATACATTTATTATAATAAAAACCCACCCAAAAGTCAAGCCCAAACCACACATTGTGTTTTTTTATTGACAATGCAAAAAAAAACTAAGATGGCATCATAACCAAAAAAACAAAGGACTTATTATGACCAATCGAAATAAAAAAAGAAATATATTAAAAGTCCAAAATTTTTTATACAGCCTGACGATGGCAGCCGGTATAGCCGTTTTAGTTACGATGCTAGGGTATATGATTGTAATGGGTGGTAAAAGAGAGGACCAACAAAAGCGAAAAGAGCCAAAAAAAGAATTTACATTTAGGAGTCTGGTCGCTGTGGTAAATAAAACACTGACAAAAGATATAAAACCTGGGGATACAGTATCTCAATTTATATACACTTCCGATGGCTTTATAAAAGAAATAAAAGAAATAAAAATGGCCCTTGATTCCACAGGAACATTACGGGCTGTATCCGACACTGTCGCAATCCTGAAAAGCAATGATGGAAGATACCTTTACCTTACAATTATCTTTTATTATATTTTCTTTTACTTCCTTACCCGATATAAAACACTTTTTTCTGCGTACCTGCGTAAAATCGCATATGCAGACCAGGGACAATCGTATCACTGACCAGCAGGTTGGTATCGGACTTTAACGACCGTATCCAAGTATTTTGTAGAGTCTTTGAATAACATTTCCATTGAACTGACATTTGCTACCTTTTTACATACACACATTGCCTTTATAAAACGGGTTTATCCAGTCAATTCTTTTGGGAAACGAGAGTATCAAACCACTTTTCTATATCGGACAGGCGATAACGAATAAGATGCCCGATTTTGAGATATTCTGGACCTCCGCCGTCCAGGCGATATTGTTTCAGTGTGGCTTTGGCGATACCCAGATATTTGGCCAGAGTGCTGGTGGTAAATAAAATGGGGAGTTGTTGAGATTGTTCTTCCATGTAAAAATCCTTTGGTTACATGGAATAATTGTTAAATATTAAAATTGGAATTTCGCTCATCAAATTTCACAAAATTTCAAAAGATTGCGTAAAGTGTTAAGTTTTTTTGCAGGGGGAAGTGGAAAATTTATACTTGCAATTTGCGTTTTTTGCGGTTATGATTAGCGAAGTTAAATTTGCACAAACCGCAGATTATACGGGTCGGTAGCTCAGTTGGTTAGAGCGGAGCGCTCATAATTCCTTTCCATTATTTTCACTTCTGGTATATCTGTGGTATGTTTATGGCGATTTAGGGCTATTTGTGGCAGTGTTCCGCCACTATTTTCACTTAACACTTTTTACTTTTGGTATATCCAAGGCTATCCAAAGCCAGCCAAGTTGATGCGTGGTGATACACATTTGCTACACAGGTTCATACACAGGATTGTTTTTTCAATCGTTATTGAAAAACCAAGATTTACTTTTTGATTTTTTATTTAAGATTTCTTTTAATCCATCTAAATCATCTGGTTTATCCAGTTTATGTATCATTCTGTGACAGGTTGGGCAAAGCATTAAAAAGTCATCAGGTTTTACTTCCCGACTTTCGCCATCTTCTAATTCGGAATATGGTGTTTTATGATGCGCTTCAATAATCGTTGCCATTTTATCACCATACGATTCTGCTGGATTTAATTCGCATCCCATACAAATATACCCAAGATGTTCTTTGATTTGTTTTATGTCTTTATTACTTAAACGCCCTTCATATTTTACATGGGAATCAATTTTCTTTTTGCGCTCTTGAAAAGATTTAATCTCTCTGAATAATTTTTGGAAATCGTCATTTTTCATAATACCGTCAAAAGAATTTAATTTTGTCTGCAAAGATTCTTTTGTTGCATCGTCTTCAAATTCGCCATTATCTATATAATTTTGCAATGTTGATTTTCGGGATGGCGACAAACTTTCACGTTCAAATTTTTCATTTGCGAATTTCCCTTTCTCTGAATCGCCACCCAGTTCGTTGGCAAAAAGTTTTTCGCGTTCTTCGTCCGTTGTTTTATTTGCAAGCGTTCCCCAATCTGTTCCATTGGATTCTAATTTTTTCAGCATTGAATCATATTCTGCATATGAAACCAACGGCGGAATATATGACGAATCGCCCGCATCACCAGAGTAACCGCCGCCGCTACCACCATAACCGCGTCCACCAGAGCCACCACCACTACCACCATAACTGCGTCCACCAGAGCCACCACCGCCAGAACTACGACCACCAGAACTATATGTGTAACGACTGCCTGAACTTCTATAACTTGTAGTGGGTACATATGGTTTGTTTCTATCAATTATTTTCTGAATATCTAAATCTGATAAATTCACAAAATATGATGGCTGTTTTTCCAATATGGATTCAATTAAACTATTCACCCGAGTGCAAGTTATTAACCATACAACAGGATGTAAAAGAATTACAAAAACAACATCCACCCACTTTCCTAATGCATCAACCATTTGTTCGCCGAATATGAAAGCAACTATCACAAAAATAATCCACGAGGCAACTGCGAACGACCAACAATTATCATTCCACCATTTTAATGGAGTTTTACGTTCGTCTAACGATTTTATTTCTTCCCAATCATTTTGCTTATTTTCTCTTACATAAAATTTATCATTTTCAGATTTTAAATAATCGTGTCCTAAATAGTCAGTAGAAAATTGTCTTTTGGTTGTAATGATTTTATATTGCTTTTCTGACATCACAAAATCTCTCTAATGCTCATTTTTTATTGCTTTGTAATTTTTTTCAGTGCTGATGCATTGCGTCCGCTGATGGCGGGGCGACCTGTGCTTTGCTCGTATTCTTTACGGGCGGCGTTGGCGACACTTGCCCCACGGCGGGCAACTTTCAGATTTTCTGCCAAGCCCTTTGGCTTTGCGTCTTTTGCTAAATCGGTCGTTGTAACCTCTGCCAACATATTCAAAACTAATTCAAGGTTGGTCATATTATCCCGCAGGTTTTCTTTGGTTAGACCTTTTAATTTTTTGTAATTTTTCGTGCTCAATCCAGCCCAACATTTATAAATTTCATCGGTCAAAATTGCATATTCTTGACCTTTTTTAATACCGCCTTTATCCCATTCGTCCGTCATCATTTTACGGACTTCAATTGTTTTCAATCTCTGATTTATCCAGTCTAGTGAATAACCTTTACGTGCGTATGTTTCGAGTGCTCGGTTGATAGCAAGTTCTGGGTCGGCGATTTCGTCCAATCGTTCCGAACCAACACGGGCAAGCCACGATTTGAAAGGTTCGGCTTTCTTACTAGGAACGGATTGAATAATTCGCAGCAATTGTTCCGCTGTTGCGGCATCTTGCGCATAATACTTGCCATCTGCCGCCATAAATTTCAGTTGGTCACAATTTGTGACCGACTGGTTACCTTCCTCTTTTAACCGTCCTTTCAGAACAGTCCAATAATGACGTGGATTTACGCTTTCTGTTAGAACCGCAATTACATCAACGATAGAAAAATACCAAAGTTCTGCGTCTTCGTCCCAAATGGTGCGAATGTTTTTGTCTTCAAAAAGTTTGATACTGGTGGATTGTGTCATTTCCTATAAACCTTTTATATTTCAAAGTATAGGAAAATACAGCATAAAAATCTAGTGTAAAAATATCAAAATTTTTGTGCATTATAACACAAAGAACAATTACATCTCTGAGCTGGGGTGGGGAAAGTCGCGGATTTATGGGGTGTGTAGCGTAAAATTTTCAGCTCAGAAATTTTCCGTGTATCAAATGTGTAGATGGTTTGGCATATTTTTTGGATAAAATTTGCAGATTTTGGTGTTTTTATAATTATTTGTCATTAGACTAGGTGCTTTTTGCAATGGAATTTTTGGGTGCGATGGTATTATAAAAAATAAAAAAGAGCTGCGAAAAATACAAATTTTAGATACACATTTCGCATAAATATCAGATTGAGCGGGCGGTGTAATTTGTGTGTATCTGTGTCGCGAAAAACGCCTGAAATATGCGGGTTTGACGGGAGTTTTGGATTTTAGATACACATTGCATACACGGCTTGATACACAGGGCGAAAATTTGCACTTGCAAATTGGCTGGCGCACGGGTATAATTCGGCAGTTGTTTGCGAAAATCGCGCAACTTTGTCCGCCTTTGCTAACGCTACGGCGAGACTGCGGGTCGGTAGCTCAGTTGGTTAGAGCGGAGCGCTCATAATTCCTTTCCATTATTTTCACTTTAAGTATATTTACGGTATGTTTAGGGCTATATAGGGCTATTTGTGGCAGTGTTCAGCCACTATTTTTACTTAACACTTTTCACTTTTGGTATATCCAGGGCGATGTAAAGCCAGCCAAGTTGATGCGTGGTGATACACATTTCATACACGGCTTCATACACAGGATTAAAAATTATTGGAAAAATGATTTCCCCGATTACGGTGATTTTTTGGTGGGTCGGCAGGGACTCGAACCCCGGACCAAAGCGTTATGAGCGCTCCGCTCTAACCAACTGAGCTACCGACCCGTATAATCTGCGGTTTGTGCAAATTTAACTTCGCTAATCATAACCGCAAAAAATGCAAATTGCAAGTATAAATTTTCCGCTTTCCCCTGCAAAAAAAACTTAACACTTTTTGACGGCGTTGGATATTTTTGGATGCTTTAAGGTAGAATTCCCTTTTTTTGTATTTCACAATTCCTTTGAATAAACCAAAGGAATAATTATGTATGAATCACTTCCCCCTAAATTATTAAGTGTCCGCGCATTAGCGGATTATCTTGGTGTTTCCAAAACCACCATAAATCAATATCGTGCCGATGGCACTGGACCTGCATATCTTAAAATTGGACTGCTTATCAGATACCGAATTGCCGATGTAGAAGCCTGGCTGGATACCCTTAAAAACACTTCAGAATTGACTGGATAAAGCAATTTTATAAAGGCAATGTGTGTGTAAAAAGGTAGCAAATGTCAGTTCAATGGAAATGTTATTCAAAGGCTCTGCAAAATACTTGGATTCGGTCGTTAAAGTCCGATACCAACTTACTCGTCAGTGATACGATTGTTCCAGGACTACATATGCGATTTTATGCAGGCACGCAGAAAAAAGTGTTTTATATCGGGTACAGAGTCAAACATACAAAAATCAATCGCAATATGCTGATTGGGCGATTTGGGGAATGTTCGCTAACCAAACTTCGTGAACGTGCAATAAGGGTAAAACTAGCAGTTACTGACGGTCATGACCCGATGCTGGAACAGGAAGAAAAACGCAAAAAGTTAGAGGCAGAAAAATCCGCCCGTGTATTGGTCAAAGACATTGTCATGGAATACTATGAAAAATACAGTATGACCCGAAAACGCGCCAGTACGCAAAAATCCGATATGGGGCAAATCAATCGTTATGTAAATCCGATATTGGGCGATTATTGGGTGACCGAATTAGACCTGCCCAAAATCATAGACTTTTATGAAAAAGTCACCGCAAAAACATCATACTCCACCGCCAACCGTGCATTACAGTTTGTGTCGTCATTTTGGAACTGGTGCGAACTGCATGGCAAATTACCACTGAATACAAATCCTTGTTCTCGTGTGGACAAAGGCACAAACGAAAAACAAAAGCATAAACGGCTGAGCCTGGACGATTATAAAAAACTGATTGCGGCATTGGATGCTGGATTTACAGAATCCCCCTATAGCCCACGAATGTTCCGTGCATTGAAAGTTTTAATGTTCACAGGTTGTCGTGTAACCGAAATCACAGGTCTTAAAAAGTCCGAAATCAACTTTGAAGAACGGTTCATAGAATTTGAAAAAGCAAATAAAAATGACGAAGGTCGGCATCCTCTGCCATTGCCCGCCATAGAAGAATTAAAACTGGCAATCGCTGAAAGCCGTGCAGATTCCGAACGTGTGTTCCCCGCAACCCGTGGAAACGATAATTCACTGCTGGATGTGCGCAAAGCCCTTGCGTGGGCATTAAATCGCGCAGGATTGCCCCAAATGCAACAGCATGACTTCCGCCGTTCATTCATTACTATCGGCACAGATGCGTTAAATATCCCGATACAGGCGGTATCCAAGGCAATTGGACATTCCAGTGTGGCAGTAACCGAGATTTACAGCGAAATATCCGAGAAAAAACGCCTGTCAACGGCGGACGCAATTGCCCTTGCGATTGCAGGCTAGAAAGGACTGGACTAATGCGATTATTAAAGCATTCATTGTGTTGTGGCGGGGCCTAACAACCCGCCACCAGAATAAAGGGTAAAAAATGAAAGATGAAGTTATAAATGAAATTATCAAACGGCTGAAAACCGCATTCAGATTGGAACGGCGATTCCGCAAACAATGGGTTGCGGCGGGGTTTAATGAATCTGCCGCACCCACGGCAATCGGACTGATTGGCGATGCGGAGTCGGGCTATGAATGCCTGCGGTCGGCTTGGTGGCATTCGCTCGGGTGCGACAAAATCGCAGACGGGCTGGATTATATGGAAACCTCGCATGCTGTGGAACGCACAAAAATAAAGGGGCTGTCATTCGGCAGTTAATGGTGAAAATATGACACAAGAAACGCAAAACAATATCGCAAAAGCAATTATCCAGTTGCTGGAAATCGAAGTTCCCAAAGTCCCGAAATACTTGGCGGATATCAAAGAATGCTTTGACGCGGACGGGAATGTGAATTTACAGCAAATGATTGGGGCGGCATTAGGTCTGCCCGAACAACTGGAAAAAATGGCGGCCGCCGCAAAATCTTATATGGCAGTCCTGCGTGACGCCCACATGTTCAAAGGAGAACAAAATGGATAATATAGCAACATTACGGCTTAAACTGGCGGCATGCGAAGCCCAAGAAGATATTCGCGCACAAGCACGAGTCCCCAGCGGTGTAATTATTGACTTGAACAGTTCAGATGGCAATATTTATTACATAATGGGGTTATGCCAGCGTTTGGCGCAAGATAATAAACTGCCCCAGGCGGATTATGAGCAATTCCAAAAAGAATTGAAACGTCTGCGAAAATATGACGAACGCCTGACCCTTTGTCAACGCTGGTTCGGATTGATTTATTTGAATAAATAATGGTTGAATTAAACTGCCATTTTTGCCACAATGCAAACGAAAGGAAGAAGGTTAATTATGAAAAAGTTAAATCTGCTGGAGCTTTTCGCCGGAGTTGGTGGGCTTAGTCTCGGTTTTGAGAAAACTGGTGGTTTTAACGTCGTTGGTGCGCTGGAGCTTGAACCACAAATAGCGGAATCTTACGCAAAAAATAATCCCGACACAAAGGTATTTGTGGGTGATATTTGCAAACTCGATATTAACAAGGTCGCCAAAGAATTAAACACAAATATCGACATTATTGTTGGCGGACCACCATGCCAGGGATTTTCTACACGTGGCAAATGCCTTGGTAAAGAAGATGAACGAAATTATTTATTCAAACAGTTTTTCAAATATACAAAATTCTTTAATCCGAAATATTTCGTAATTGAAAACGTTGCAGCAATCCTTGGGACTGCGGATGGGTATTTTCTGGACTTGATTCTTAATGAGGCAAAAAAACAGGGATATACCGTAAATTATGGTATTTTGAACGCACGTTATTTTGGTGTGCCTCAGATGCGCCGCCGTGCCGTGTTCTTTGGTTCAAAAGATAAAGAAATTCCACTGCCAGTTGAAGATAAAAAAGCAAAACAAACAACTGTTTGGGATGCAATATCAGACCTGGCATATCTAAATTCTGGCGAAGGAGAATTTGAATCAGATTATAAAAATAAACCGCAAAGCGAATATCAAAAAGAATTACGCAAAAATTCTAAAAAATTGTTTAATCATATTGCGACCACACATTCTGATGTTGCGATTGAAAGGCTATCTATGATACCGCCAGAAAAAGGCAAAGAATTTTTGCCGAAAGAACATTTAACAAAATCTACATTTGGTGGGACATGGGGGAGGTTGGTAAAAAATGAAGTGTCCCCAACAATTGTTACAAGATTTGATACCCCGTCAAATGGACAGAACAACCATCCATTCTTGAACCGTTCTATTACTCCACGGGAAGCGGCGCGGATTCAATCATTTCCAGATGACTTTGTATTCTATGGCAATAAATCATCAGTTATAAAACAAATTGGCAATGCCGTACCGCCAAAATTGGCGTATGCCATAGCAATGGCGATATTAAAAGCAGATAATGAATAAAGCGAATAAACAATCTTTACTGGAAAACATAGATAAAGAATATGTACAATTACTGAAAGGCGATTGTATCCCTGTTATGGAATCGCTTGTTAAAAAAGGCATCAAGGTTGACGCAATTATTACAGACCCACCTTATAATATTTCCAAGGATAATAACTTTTCAACTATGACATCCGCAAAACGTCAAGGGGTTGATTTCGGCAAATGGGACAAAGGTTTTGATTTATTTTCTTGGATGAATACCGCAGATAAATTATTAAAGGATGGCGGTAATATCATAATATTTAATAGCTTCTTAAATATTGGCAACATATCCACCTATCTTGAAAAAATGGGATATCATGTCAAAGACCTTATTCGTTGGATAAAACCAAACCCAATGCCACGCAACATGAATAGCCGTTTTGTATCGGATTATGAATTGGCAATATGGTGTGTAAAGGGTAAAAAGAAATGGACTTTTAATAACCCAGGCGATGGATATCTGCGTCCAGAAATAAAATGCCCGTCCCCTAGTGGACGTGAACGTCTTGGTCACCCAACGCAAAAACCCGTGTGTTTAATGGGAGAACTGGTAAAAATATTTACTAATAAAGATAACGTAGTGCTTGACCCATTTATGGGAAGTGGTAGCACTGGAATCGCCTGCGTAAAACAAAATCGTCATTTTATAGGAATTGAACTGGATGACGGATATTACAATATGGCATATAAAAGGATTTTCAATGATGTCTGATGCTATAACAATTGATAAATTATTACATAAGCCACTTGATACATTGTTGGCTGCATTTTTTAATACATCGCAAAATACGAATGGAAATTTTGAGATTCAGTCTAGTTATCGCCAAACAAAGTTTTTACTTTTGCCCGATGATACATATAAGAAAACTACGGCACAACTTTCAAAAAAATACGGGCTAGAATTTCATCCATCCAACGCAACAACGATAGTTGCAGATATTATAAATGACAAGCATTGGTCGTTGGATGAGTTTTTGAACGCTGTTTATGAAGCGATTCTCCCAAAACTGAATACCTTAAGAGCAAAAGATTCATTGGATGCAGAAATTGCGCTGGCAATGTTTATTTTCCGTGGCAGTGCCGATTTTAATCGTGGATTGTATGCCGTAGATTTAAAAAATCCGACACCTAAATATGTAGATAATATTTTCAAGTTGTTATTATCATCGGATGAACTATTGGATAGATTAAATCTGAATTTCAGAGAATTGCAGCCGCAATTTGTTGCTGGCACTAATTTGCGTAACACACAAATCAGAATCAATCTTAAATGGTTCTTTGATAATGTGATTTCCAAATTTGATAAAATCAATCAATACAAAACTAATGTTTTACAATCACAACGTATGAATCTTGGCGAAATTAAAAAATCTAACAGTTTTGAAGATCGACTGGTATTTTATCAAGAATCTGTTCTGAACCGCGAATTGACACCACGTGAAATCAACGAATTGCGTCAAGATTTGGACTTCAATGTTCATATGTTGCAAGAAACCGATAACGTATTCGGTTTGCGCAATCAGAAAATCGTGTCATATGCACGCGAAACATTTGAAGACGTTTGTGTTGGATGTGGCGACATTTATGACATCCGTGATCGCTCATTCAAAATGCCACGTAATGACCGATATTATTTTGAGATCAATCATGTGATTGCATATGCAAGCGATAGCCATGCAGTTGATGTTTTGGATAATTTGGTAAAATTATGCCCAACATGCCATCGTGCTTTGACCCCAGGGCGTGCGTATCCAGATTATCAGAAAACAATCATTGATAAAATGTTACGTTCCAGACCAGAAGTATCGAATTTCGTACATTCAATGATGCCCGAACATTTGAATTCTCCTGTAGATTTTGTTTATGAATCATTGAGATAATAAGCCGTATATGGTGCTTCATTGGTATTTTGTAGTAAAAAATTATTTATTGGATAATAGTAGAAAAAAATAATAAACTGAATAGAGATGACTAGGAAAAATTATTCACCTTTACGATACCCTGGTGGTAAAGCAAAAGTTCTGGACTTTATGAAAGAACTGATTGTTACAAATTTTCCTAAAAATAGGAAACCTGTTTATATTGAACCATACGCAGGTGGTGCGGCAGTTGCATTGGGGTTGCTTTTAGATGGGTACGTATCAGAAATATACATAAATGACGCCGACCCTGCTATTTACAGTTTTTGGAATAATATCGTTAAACATAGCAACAAATTTATTAAAGCAATTCAAGATATAGATGTAACGATAGACGAATGGCATAATCAAGTTGATATTTATCGTAAGAACAAACCAGGATTTGCACTTGGTGTGGCGGCATTCTTTCTAAATCGGTGCAATCACTCTGGAGTCTTAAAAGGCGGCGCTATTGGCGGATTAAAACAAGATGGGAAATATTTAATAGATTGCAGATTTAATAAATCAGATTTAATAAATCGCATTGTTCAAATTGCAAAATTTAAAAAACATATCCATTTATATGGTGAAGATACATTACAATTATTACAATCCAAAGAAATTCAAAAGATTATTAAAAATAATTGTTTGTTGTATTTAGACCCACCATATTATGTGAAAGGCGGACAATTGTATAAAAATTCATATTCGGATAATGACCATAAGAATATTGCGGAAATGATGCAAAAAATGAATGGGAAATGGGTTGTTAGTTATGATAATGTGCCAGAAATACAAGATTTATATGCTTGGGTGTCCGATAACAAAAAAGTGCAATTTGATTTAAGATATTGCGCTGGTCAAACAAGTAAGAGTGGGAATGAAATAATGTTATTTTCTGATCGCATATGGGTGCATTTTTATCGCCACGTTCGGAATCATGGGAAAACAAAACGATTGGGGACATTGCAAACACAATTGCCACGCGGTACGGAATGACGGCATCGATTGCGCCCGAATTTGCAAGTGTATTTTTATCACACATTGACCAAACGGATGAATCCGATTCCGCATTCATAAGCCGTATTGCCGAAGACGCAGGTGGCACGGTAAAGGTTGCAAATGGACAATTGATAATTATGCAACCTTTGTCGGGCATGTTTCCAGATGGCACACCGTTGCCCGTGATAGAAATCCGTGAATCAGATATCATAAATTATCGCATGCGTCTTGCCGAACGGGCAAAGTATGGAAAGGTGGTCGCAAAATACTATGACATTGCGGCGGCACAAGAATTGGAAGTATCGGTCGGGGATAAAACCCCGACTTTTACTTTGCGGGAAACATTTGCGAATGCAGAAACCGCCCGTGCAAGAGCCACCGCCAAACTGCGCGAGATTGAATCTGGCACAAGAACCCTGACATTGGAAATTATCGGCAATCCGACATTGTCTGCGGAAAGCCGTATTTTAATCACAGTCCCCGACATATCGGGCGAATGGATTATCAAATCCGTGCGACACAACCTGTCGTCATCGGGATACAAAACAAACATAGAGGCATCAAAACTATGACAAAAGAAAGACAAAATGGAATCCGTCTGCAAGTCAATGCGGCGTTGCTTTATGCGTGCATTGCGGCACTGATTGGGTTCGTGATAAAGGCGGAATCGCATCACAGCGCGGTGGATACAAGGCTCGCCATGTTGGAACGGCGGACGGATACATTGGAATCCGATTTGAAATCAATTAAAGAATCACTTTATGAGATTAAAGCGGACGTAAAAATCCTGATAAAGGGGGCGAAATAAAATGAGAGAGTTTTTTAAGAAAGTTGGTGCGTATTTGGCGCGCCTGTTCAGCGACCGCAGTGGCGACCCGTCCGCGAAACGATACGCCTGCGCCGTGTTTGCAATAACGGGGATTGTTCTGGCGGCGTGCGGGTTCGGGGTTGATATTGTCGGTCTGTTTGTGGCCGCTGCACTAGGCGAAAATGTAGTCAGTATTTTTGAGAAAGGTGGAACAGATGAAAAAGCAAATTAAGAAAACACCGCGCGGAATCCGCAATAATAATCCTGGCAACATTCGCTATAACGGTATTGCTTGGCAAGGTTTGGCAAATCCACCGTCTGACGGCGAGTTTTGCATATTTCGGGAGGCGCATTTTGGCATTCGTGCGCTGGCAAAATTATTGCGGAATTATAACAAATACTATGGACTGCGCACTATCAGCGGAATTATCCGCCGTTATGCGCCCGATACCGAAAACAATACCGATGCTTATATTGCGTCAGTTTCTCGTTCAATGGCGGTGGACGCGCATTTTCAAATGGATTTGGATAATACCGACACGATGTTGGAATTGGTAAAGGCAATTATCAAACACGAAAATGGTCGTTGCGAATATAAAGATGACGAGATTACAAAGGCAATAACATGTTAGAGAAAATCAAGAACGTATGGCGCGATTGGAAGATTGCAATAGTGGCGGCCGCATTATTTGCGGTCTATTTTTTAGGAATTAAAAGGGGGAAATCCGATGAGAAAGCATCACAAAATAAGAGTGTTTTGGCGAACATATCGCGCGCTGGTGTGGCTCGTCGTCGTTTGCGCGATAGTGGCGTTCTGCACCGGTTGCGTAAAAAATACACCCGTAAATGACTTTTGCCTTATCTATCAACCAATCTATTCGCACCCCAACGACACCGAACCCACCCGCATGCAGATTGATATGAATAACGTGGTGTATGACGAATTATGCGGGTAAATTTGGGCATTTATAAAAATTGCTAGCATTTTGCGTATCAGATTGTATAATGCCTAAAATACAGGATATGGATACAAACTTTACGATTACAAAATACATGATGAATTTAAGTGTTTTTTATGATATAATGATT
>JAISHM010000013.1 GCA_031262525.1 Rickettsiales bacterium
ATATTTCCATAAATAAAATTTTCCTTTATTTATATAAGTTCTTACACTAGATAAATACAAGCATTATTCAACAATCTCCCAATGACTGCCGTTTGCAGAGCCTTTGCGAGAAAGAATCCTGTTAGTTTTTAATGCTCGGACGTTCTTTTCCATGCCTACAATAGTTGATTCTGCCAATTCGGGTATAGTTGTAAAAAGATTATCTTTAATAAGTTCAATTATTTTCCCCTTACTTTTTCCCTTACTTTCCACCTTACCATCATCAATTTTCAACTTTTCCGCATTCCGGCTGACGGTGATTTCTTTATCAATAAAAAACTACCCCAATGACTACTCTAAAAACTACCCTAACCTCACCCCCCAAATACCACCCAAATCCCCCCCAAAAAAAACTACCCAGGAAACTACCTAGAAAACTACCTAGAAAACTACCCAGAAAAAGTGCAAAAGTATCAGAAACTACATCAACAACTACCCTAACAACACCCAGAAAACGCCCAGAAAAGTACCAGTAAAATACCAGATAGTACCAGAAAAAGTACCAGAAAACTAGTATGAAAATCTTTGAACTAGTAAGAAACGATAAAATTCGCCACGCAACACACATATCAAATTTATTTTATGTATCATACATCAGTATGGAAATTTCCACATACCTTGATAATACGAGATTTTTCAATAATATTTTATATGCCCACTGAAAAAAGATGGGTTAAAAAATAAAGGAGCAAAAAATGCAAGATGTAAACAAATTAAACACACTATTGGGACAAGATGATTACCTAACGGAAAAACAATTGGCAGAATTGTGGGGTATAAAACGCAATACCATACAAAAATGGCGCACGAACGGAACCGGTCCTGAATTTATAAAAAGGGTTGGGCACATTGTCTATCGCAAGGACGCAATAGCAGAGTTTGAAAAGAATCAAACCTATCAATCCACTTATGCGTATAGAGCAGGACGGATGTAAATAAATCGCTACATGATATGTAGCGATTTTATATCTATTTTTCTGAAATTCACTACATAAATAAGAGTTGAAAATTTGCACCAAATCCGGCTATAATTACAGAAAATAAAAAGGGTTCTTAAATGACACAATCCACCAGTATTAAACTTTTTGAAGACAAAAACATTCGCACCCTGTGGGACGATATTGCAGAAAAATGGTATTTTTCTGTGCATGATGTTATTGCAATATTGACAGAACAGCCCGATTATAAAAGGGTTCGCAATTATTGGAAATGGTTGCGTAATAAATTAAAGAAAGAAGGTAGTGAACTGGGTAGTAATACTACCCACTTGAAAATGGTCGCACCAAACGGGAAATTGCATCCGACCGACACAATGGATACGGCACAGGTTTTACGCCTTGTACAATCAATCCCATCGCCAAAGGCAGAACCATTCAAACTGTGGTTGGCAAAGGTTGGCAGCGACCGCATAGATGAAATGGCTGACCCAGAACTGGCAATCACCCGTGCGCTGGAATATTATGCAAAGAAAGGTTATTCGCTGGATTGGATAAACCAGCGGTTGAAAACGATAGAAGTTCGCAAACAACTGACCGATTCTTGGGATAAAGGTGGAATTAAAAAAGGTTTAGAATATGCCTTGCTGACCGATGAACTTTATTCTGGTTGGGCGGGTATGAACGCACGCGAGTATAAAAGGTTGAAAGGTTTAACAAAAGAAAATCTGCGCGATAATATGAGCAATTTGGAACTGGTTCTGAATATGCTGGCAGAGGCAACCACTACCGAAATCGCCAAGAAAGAAAATCCGCATGGTTTGAACGAAAACATGAAAGTCGCACGCAAGGGTGCAAACATCGCCGGCGATGCGCGTAAGAAAATAGAAAAAGAAACTGGCGCACCAGTTTTAACCGGCCGCAATGCAAAAGAATTAAAATTCGTGGGGAAGAAATGAAACTGGATAACCCGCTAAAAACATATTACATCGCGTATTTTGATATTTTAGGTTATAAGTTAGAGGTCAAGAAACAAGAAGTATCCTTTTTTATTAAAATGATTGCAGCAATGATTGCTTTTCATTCTGGTATTTCAACAATGTATAAAATTGATGAAAAAGCAGTTAAAAATAATATTATAAATTCGTTAGATTCCATAATAAAATATAATTTATTTTCTGATAACTTCATTTTATATGTACCAATTTCTGAAAATAATAGAGAAAATACTTATAATTTACATAAACTTTTGGACGCTTGTTTAAATACGCAATGCCATTTTTGTAGATTGGGTTTAAAACTGCGTGGGGGAATAACAATTGGAAATATGTTTGCAAATAAAGAAATAGTATTTGGTTCTGGTCTAATAAAATCCGTTGCTCTTGAAGAACAAGCAGAGTTTCCAATAATAATTATTGATAAAGATATACAAAAACATTGTCAATTAGAAATACCAATAATAACATTGTGCAATAAAAAGTTTTTAAATTACTTGGAATATTATAGACGCCGGTATTTAAACCCTAAAACAAAAAGGGATAAAGATGCTTTGGGTAATTTTTTACAAAAACATAAAGAGTTAATAAATTCAATAAAAACTACTAAAAATATATTTGATTGGAAATCAAATAAAAAATTAAAACGCAAAAAAAATTTTCTAATAAATTATCATAATGATTTCTGTAAAAAACATAATTTTTCAGATTATATCTTTTAGATTTTCGCCCCGTACTTATCCCAATTTTTAGTACTGGTGCGGAGGTTGGCTTTCTTCGCAATTCGCTCTGCGATTTTATCAGATACTTCAATTCCTTTTACATTATTGATATGTGTATATCGCTGCGTTGTGGCGATTGCACTATGCCCAAGAACACTTCCAATAACGGATAAATTTTCTTCCATCATAGAGCCGGTGGTTGCGAACGAATGTCGCAAATCGTGAATACGGATATTTTCCAATTTTGCATGGTCGGTTATAAACTTCCAATGTCTGAATAATTCCGTAAATGGTTTGTTTTTACAGCGTGGAAACACTGGCGCGGTGTCACCAGTTTTATTACGCAACGCATCGCGCAAAATTTCCAGCGCACGTTTGCCAATCGGGATTGACTTTGCACCTGTTTTACTATCTTTTAATCGCAAAATAGAATTATCAAAATCTACTTCGTCCCATGTCAATTGTTTTGCTTCGGAACTTCGGCAACCAGTGAAAGCGATAAATTCCAGCGCATCAAATCCAACTGGATTCATAATGTTTAATTGCTTGCCATAATTCAGCGCGTCAAAAAATCTTGCGTATTCGTCGTCGCTCATAACTCTATCTCGGCCTTGTAGGCGGAATTTACGAACAAGGCGGACGGGGTTAGTATTTAGGGTTCTGTATTCCTGTTTTTCGCACCAGTTCAAGAAATACGATATGAACATCACGCATTGATTAGCAACGGCCTTGTGATTTTCACCAACAACCTCCATCATCTTTTCAAGATGGCGTATTGATAAATCATTTATCGGAATATTGCCAAACATTGGTATTACATACTTGCGCGCCATCTGAAATTCTTTCTGACTGGTGCTGTGCTTTTTCATAACTTTGGAATGTTCATTCAGATATTTTTCCATAATATCTTTCAACGGAATCTTTTTATCATTTTCTTGCGCCAGTTGCATAACCCTTTGCTGGCGTTCAATAAATGGGTCAATTCCTTCCAATATTTCGCCACGATGTTTAATTGCAAGCGCGCGTGCGGCGGGCGCAGATATTTCCGGATATACGCCCAATTTCAAATTCCGCTCTTTACGAATATGTCCACCACGCAAGATATAGTGCAGATAAAATACTGCGCGCTTTGTATTAGCCGAATACCGCAGATGGAATCCAGGAACTTCTGTATCCGTAATTTGCATATCATGCGGAATTGTTTTAATCCGCGCCATATAATCTGTTGTAAGTTTTTGTTTTATGTATTCGCATTTCATAATAACCACCTTTGTATAGCCCGCGGAATTGTTAGGATTCCAGCGGGCGATTGCCATTCATAGGAACATAAAATAGAGAAGTCCAGCGATAAGTTTTTTAATTATACGATTGGCGATTTTTATCGCACCAATCCTGAACATCAGACAGACGATATCGCACAAGGCGGCCAACTTTTACATACGCCGGACCCATGCCATCGCAACGATACATTCGCAAAGTGTTTGCAGAGAATTGTAAAAGTTTTGCAACCTCTATCGTGGTCAGATATGTTTCGTTTGGTGCAGTTGTTATATTTTGTGTTTGCATTTTTAACTCCTTTGGATTACAAGGTAATCCTAGCAACGCCGCGCGCAGACTTCATTTCATAAAGATTTAGAAAAATACAAAGGTAAATAACAGGAATTATCTGAATTTCAGAATGTTCATAAAATGGTAGTTTTATTTAACAAAATGTTTATGGAAATTACGGAATAAAATCATAAAAATTGCACATATAAAAGTCTGAAAATTGGGGACATACAACCGAAAAAAGCGTAATTATGTATGATACATTGTGCACATATACGATACATAATTCCGACACGATTTTTGACAGGCGATACAAAAACACCCACAAACCATACCTTGTCCGCGGGTGTTATTTTTTAGTATTGTATTTTTTTATTACGCGACAAACTTGTCTGGGGTGGACTGGCATTGCCCCTTGACGCCCCGCATTGTCTATATTCCACTTTTATTGTCTTTGTATCATAATGTCTGTAATTGTCTGGCATTGTCTGCTTCGAGGCGACATATAGCAGACATAGAATTTAGACACAAAGCGGAATCCGAGTATATGAAAACGAGCCGTAGGCGAAGTTTGAATAACTAACGAGGATACGCGCAGACACGAAGTGGCGAGCGACCTATACGGCGTAAGTTTATGTCTTTCAATATAAATCTGGGTATAATTGACTGGTAAAATTATAGTTTTTATTTTATAATAATATAAATAATTGTAATTATGGCGAATTCGCCATAATTAAAATACATCGGATAATCAATATGTCAAAAATGAATGTTTTAGGAACAGAAATTTCAGTTATGCGCGTAAATGATAATGACTATGTATCATTGACCGATATGATGAAGGCAAAAGACGGATATGTTCTAATTTCTCATTGGTTGCGCAATCGCAATACTGTTGAATTTCTTGGTGTATGGGAAACATTAAATAATCCGAATTTTAATTATACCGAATTCGGTATAATTAGAAGTCAAGCAGGGCTAAATAGTTATATGCCCAGTGTCAAAGATTGGACTGAAAAAATTAATGGCATTGGTATAATTTCCAAGGCTGGACGTTACGGTGGTACTTATGCGCATATTGACATTGCACTTGAATTCGGTATGTGGATTTCACCCGAGTTTAAAGTTTATCTTATTCGTGAATTCAAGCGATTGAAAGATATTGAATCTAAACAACTTGGGTGGGATATTCGCCGAAATTTAACAAAATTAAATTATCGGATTCACACTGACGCAATTAAAACAAATATAATTCCACGGGCGATTACTGCGGCACAGGCGAATTTTATCTACGCAAGCGAGGCTGATATTTTGAATGTTGCGTTATTCGGTATGACGGCAGCAGAATGGCGTAAAGCAAACCCGAAACTGGACGGAAATATTCGTGATTATGCCGATGTTGCACAATTGGTATGTATGGCAAATATGGAATCATTGAACGCACATTTGATAGATGAAAAAATTCCGCAAAATGAAAGAATTATTGCATTAAACAAAACCGCCATATCACAAATGAAAATTTTAACTGATGAATATGGTGTGAAAAGATTGGAGAAGAAATAATGAGTTTATGTGTAACGGCTGGTTTCAAAGGTGTGGATATAGACGCTTTGGCGTGCGTTATTGCATATGCAGAACTAAAAAACTGTGATGCTTGGTTAATCGACAATTTTGATGCGACAATACCGAATTCGATTAAAAACAAACATTTTAATTTTTATCGCGAAAAACCCAAAAATGCAGATTCTTTTGTTATTACTGATGTGTCTAACCCAAATTTTTTATCCCCGCAAATACCGCAAGAACAAATTATTGAAATATATGACCATCATTTTGGATTTGAATCTTTTTGGAATAATGGTTCGCGTCATGTTCAAATAGAATCAGTTGGCGCGTGCGCTACAATGATTTATGAATTATTTGAAAAAAGTGAAAAAATCCCAAGCCCAGAAATTGCGAACTTACTTTATACAGCGATATTGTCAAACACCTTAAATTTTCATGCTGTTATGACCACAGAGCGGGATAAGACGGCATTTAATAAATTAAAAAGATTTATAAATTTGCCTAAAAATTATGAGCAACTTTATTATCAGGAAACAAGTGCAATTGTTTTTCAAAATCCAGAACTTGCGATTGAAAAAGATATGCATATTTACAGCGATGGTACAAAAATAGCACAATTGGAACTTTTTGAACCTAAAAATATACTTAATAAACTGGAACCGATTGAAAACGGATTTATCGCTGTGCAGGCAATCGGGAAAAATAAAACATATGTAAAAACTGACGATATAAAATTAAAAGCAAAATTAGAACAAATAGGATTTGCATTTAATTTTGATATTGGGGTTTCTGTTAGAATTATGCAGCGCAAAGAAATTGTAAAATTGTTAGGTATAAGATAGCAAAATCAAAAAAAAAGACATATTCTAGACACAGAATGAACGGATAAAAATAAAATCACCCGCAAGGCTATATTTTTTGCGGGTTTCATTTTTTGCTTAAAATAATTTTTTATAGTAATAATGATTATTTATTGTATAATCGTATCATGTTCAATTCACAAAAATCTTTTGCCAGATTTATCAATAAAATAAAACCGTTTGGTGCGCATTGTGGTGTTTGTATAATTGATACCGACACTGGCGAACGATTGAACTTTAACGAAAATAAATTTATTTATCCAGCCAGCACTTATAAAATTTTTATCGGGGCAGAGGTTATGCGCCAAGTTGAAATCAGCAAATTAAAATTATCACAAAAGATAAAAATCAAAGCGCCGAACACAATTGATAAGGAATCACGATTTTATTATGTAGATTATAAATTTCCGACTTTAACAGTTGATGACGAATGGACAATTGATGACTTGTTAAAAGTAATGCTGGGACGTAGTGATAATATGGCATCTAATGTTTTAATTGATGTGGTCGGGCGTGAAAATATATCAAAAAATATAATAAATAAAAATTGTTGGTTCGGCAGTGATGTTACGCGAAAATTCCTGAACCGAATTTATGAAAATAAAAAATACAAATATGCGGATATATCGGTCACATGTGTAAAACATTTGGCAGAATTTATACAAAAATTGGATAATAATGAATTGGCGGGCGCGACACAATTGCGAGAATATATGACACCTGGAAAATTTGTTCCAGAATCAGAAAAAGTTGGTCGGCGCGCACCAAAATATCATCTGACGAATATCCAGTATAGAAAATCAGGATTTATTGAAATTCTAACTGGTGGTGGGATTGTTGGTTTTTTACGAAAAATTCGTAATCGTGGAATAATTCGGTATCAGTCTGAGGCGGCACTGATCAAAATTGGCACACATCGTTATGCAGTCGGAATTGTCAGCCAATATAGAACATGGCACAAAAACAAATACTTTGAATTCAGTGAAATTAGCGAGTTGTTGAAAAATAAAAATTCTTGACCTTGCGTCGCTTATATTGTATAATGTGGAATATAAACCCATATTATACAAGCAAAGGTGCGTAAAATGGCACATCTTAACAGAACTATGAATCCAGTTATTGAAAAGGCATCAAAGGGATTTCGTGTTATCCTGCTGACTGGTCAGCGTCAAGTCGGAAAATCTACAATGTTGCGCGATATATCGCGTGGCACACCGCGTAAATATGTGTCTTTGGATGATTTAACCAACCGGACATTGGCGCAAAATGACCCAGAATTATTTTTATTACAAAACCCGCCACCTGTTATTATTGATGAAGTGCAATATGCGCCAAACTTGTTCACGTATATCAAAATATATGCGGATGAAAACCCGACAAAAAAGGGTGCATTTTGGCTGACGGGTTCGCAAAAATATCGTTTAATGGCGGGTGTTCAAGAATCTTTGGCGGGGCGCATTGGGATTTATGATTTAATGGGGCTGTCATATCGCGAAAAAATCAAGAAACCCTTTTCTGGGAAACCTTTTATGCCGACTATGGGTAAATCAACCGATATTGAAAAATTAACGCCATTGAATCTGTATAAACAAATTTGGATGGGCAGTATGCCAGAATTGGTGGTTGATAAAAATATAGACCGCGACCGCTTTTATTCTTCGTATGTTCAATCATATATTGAACGTGATGTAAAGGATTTTTATAACATTGAAAAACCTATCCAATTTTTTCAATTTTTATCTGTCGTTGCTGCCCAAACGGGACAATTGTTAAACTATACATCTATTGCACGTGATGTTGGAATTGATGTAAAAACCGCGCAAACATGGATGGGAATTTTAGAACAATCGGGCATAATATATCTGTTGCGTCCATATTCACCGAACATTACAAGTCGTATAATCAAAACGCCAAAGATGTATTTTTTAGACACGGGTTTGGCGGCATATTTGACCAAATGGCCAAATGCCGAAACTTTGATGAATGGCGCGATGGCAGGCGCCATACTGGAAACATACGCAGTTGGTGAAATATTGAAATCTTATTTTCATAATGGTAAAGAGCCGAGTCTGTGGTTATATCGTGACAAAAATCAAAATGAAATTGATGTTGTGATTGAAGAGTCAGGCACATTATATCCGATTGAAATTAAAAAAACGGCAAATCCTGGACTGGGTGATTACAGCACTTTCAAAGAATTGAATAAATTACAGAAAAAAGTTGGGTTAGGCGCGGTGCTGTGTATGAAACCAGAACGGATACCATTATCCCGCGAAGTCGTATCAATCCCAATTTGGGAAATATAGATCATAAATGATAAACACGAATAATTTTACATCTGAATATTCGCACGAAAATCGCACAGAGTTTCGTGATGGAAAATTACATTTAATTATGGATTGCACAGGTTTTATTGCGTGGAAATTGGGGCAAGAAAAACATCTGCATGCTTTGGTTGAAATTCGTAAAATAATCCGTGATTATGGGTTTATAAAAACAAACAGATTTTTTGCACAAGATTTTGAGAAATTATTTGAAAATCGTAATTCATTAAAATATTGGAAATTTATTTCTGTCAGCGAATTAAAAACAAACGATATATCTGTTATTCTTTTTCCCGATAAAAATGGTCATGCAATGATTGTTGATAAAATTATTTCTAAAACATTTGATAAAATTATATTACGAATATTGGATTCTACGAAATATTCACATAAAAATGATACCCGTGAAAACAATACAACAGGTATCGGATTTGGAGAGATTGTTTTATTAGGAGAAAATGGATTTTATAATAAATACGATTCTGGTAATGAATTGCCGATACGCGATGCAAAGATATTTTTTATTAGGGCATTGAAATAAGCAACTATCATTGCAATACAGCATAAAATGTGCGTTTTTGTAATCGGTTGTATCATAAATCCTGCGAATTCTTATGTCAGCAAGAACAAGAACATGGATACGCGCAGACATAAAGTGGCGAGCGACATATTACAGACATAAAGATAAAAATTAAATCAAAAATCCCGCAAAACTTAACAATTCCGCGGGTTTCGGATTTTACTTAAAATAATTTTTTATTTACTTATTTTTTCCACTCGGATTTTAATTTACCAAAGATATTTATATCAGCGGGGATTTTATTTGCGCTGTGTCCGCCCTGGCGCATAATTCCGTCCAGATTATACCCCAATCTTTGTGCCACCGCCGCGCTTTTTACATTTTCTGTTTCATTCCGAATAATAATCCGATGAATTTCATATTCATCATTTCCAAATAATTCGTTTTCCAGTATTTTAACCGCGCGCGTCATAATACCACGACCATAAAAATTCGAATCTATCCAGTATCCAATTTCTCCCTCGTTAAACCTGGGCATTCTTTCACGGACTTTTACCAAGCCCACCGAACCACAGAATTTACCATCAACAAAAATCCAATAATGCGGTTTTTTATTTTTCTCCAGACCATACAAATACACAAATTCATCTCCCGCGTTTTGCATACCATCAACCCAAGGCAACCATTTTTCTAATTTTGCACGATTGCGTTCAATCACATCAAAAATCATTTCGGCATTTGCGAAAGTTGCAGGAATTCGTCGCAGTTCTATATTTCCATCCGATAATTTTTCTGGTAATTCTTTCATTTTTTATACCCTTGTAATTGTTATTCCGAATTTATGATTTTCTATTTCTGTTGTATATTCCGGCGCGTCCGTTGTTGCCCACTCTGTTGCCAGTGTATCCGCCATAATCCGCGCGCGATGTGCATCCAGCGCAACCAACATCTCCGCATCCCCAGCAATCGCCAATTTTATTCTGTCAGATACATCCAAACCCGCCGCTTTACGCGAATCCTGAATAAAACGCAATGCATCATTTGCCAGCCCTTCGGCGGATAATTCTGGTGTGATATTTGTATCCAACACAACAACCGCGGTATTATCCGGCAATGCCGCACCCGTTACATCATCACGAACATTCAAGCGCACCTCGAACTCGTCCGGTAACAATCCAAAGTCGTCTGGGTTAAAGCCTGGTTGCTTGCTGGCCGTTATTATTTCTTTTAATTTTGCACCCAGACGCGACCCAATTTTTGGCGTGATTAAATACACAAACAAATCTGCGTATTTTTGCATATCGGCATCCGTATCAACATTTTTAGTGTTTAATTCTTCCCGAACAATACCCCAAAATTCTGGTCCCAGTTGATTGATAGTATTATTTAATACGATAGTTATTTTATTTATTGGCAACCGATTACGCAATTTATATTTTTCGCGCAATTGTTTTCCAACAGACACAACCTTTTGTATTTGTCGCATATTTAACAACAAGAAGCCATCGTTATTATCATTTGCCATTGGGAACTTTTCCAGATGCACACTATCTGCGCCTGTTAAATTTTTGTAAATATAATCGGCTATGAACGGCGCAAATGGCGACAACAATTTACAAAACTGGGTCAGCACAAAATACAAAGTATCAAATGCGCCCTGCTCTTCATCCCAAAAACGCGAACGATTCAGACGAATATACCAATTGTTCAGAATATCCAAAAATTTTACAAACGCTTTTACCGCGATATCAGGCTGGTAATTATTTAACGCATCTGTGGTTGTTTTTGTTAAATCATTTAATTCTGCCGCAATATATTTATCCAGGATATTATTACTGACACTGATATTAGCAGTGATATTTCCCGCATTCGCATAAAGCGTAAAGAAATGATACGCGTTCCATAATGGGGTTAAAATAGATTTTGTTGTTTCCGCGAAAACCTTACCTTCTTTATCAACCGACACGGGTTCGGCCTTCATAAAATTACTGCCCAGAATAAATAGGCGTATCGCGTCTGCACCACATTGTTCAATTTGTTTATCAGGCACTACATAATTTTTTAATGATTTAGAAAACTTCTTTTTGTTTTCATCAACAATCATACCATTGGCGGATACCACGCGAAACGCAGGTTTATCAAAAATAGCCGTTGATAAAACCATCAGTGCATAAAACCAACCACGTGTTTGGTCTTGACCCTCGATAATATAATCCGCTGGAAAGTTCGCGGGCAATCCATCATCCGTGTATGGATTAAATCCAATTGACGCCCACGGCATAGAGCCACTTTCAACCCAGCAATCCAAAATATCCGGAATACGCGTCCAACCATCTTTTGTCAGCGCATCCAATGTCGGACGATGCAGGTCGGTTATATCTGTGTCAAAAAACTCATTTAACTCTGCCACAGAACCAAAGATTTTATATTCGCCGTTCCGTTCCCAAATTGGCAGCGGCGTTCCCCAAAAACGATTTCTCGAAATCGCCCAAGGACGCGCGTTTTCAATCCACTTTGCAAAGCGTTCGCCCGCACTGGTCCAATTTACTTTTGCGTTATTCGCCAATAATTTATCGCGGAATTTTGGCACATCTATAAACCAAGAATCCGTCGCACGCTGTATCAGTTTTTGCTTTGACCGGTCGCCAAAAGGATAATTGTGTTTATATTGTTCGCGCTTTACCAAATGCCCATTTGATTTCAACCATTCAATAATTTTTGGATTTGCTTCAAAGATATTTTCCCCCGCCCAATCGCGCACTGATTCATCAAAATTTCCATAATTATCAACATTTAATATAACTGGAAAATGTGGGTCAGAATTTTTCACCGCCCAAAAATCTTCCGCACCAAATGCGGGCGCAATATGAACAATCCCTGTCCCAGAATCGTCTGCAACATAATCCGCCGCAATAACCGAATATAATTTTTCATCCACATAATAATCAAAAATTGGCGTATATTTTAATCCAACCAATGTATCACCCAAAATCGTTTCAACCCGTTCCATATCAGCAAATTGTTTTTCATACGCTGATAAACGACTTTCTGCGACTATGTAATCTTTGCCATCTGTATCGCGCATCACTGCATATTTCATTTTTGGATTTACCGCCAGCGCACTATTCGCAGGTAATGTCCATGGCGTTGTCGTCCATGCCAACACGCGACGCCCGTCCAACAACTGGAACCATACGGTTACGGCATCATCAGTTATGTCGCGGTAATCTTGGGAAGCCTCGCTATTAGAGACGATTGTCCCATTGACCCAATCAAACCAATTAACCGAGTAGTCTTTGTATAAATACCCATCCCCAAAAAGTTTCGCCAGTGTTCCAATTACACATTCCATATAACGGGTGTCCATTGTGCGATAGCCATAATCAGTGCCACCATCAACCCAACGCCCCATACGTTCAATAAAAGACAACCACTCGTTGGTATAGGTCGTAACATCAACGCGACACATATCACAAAACGCGTCCATACCAGATTCTGCAACAATTGTTTTTGCCTGTTTCCCAGCCGCTTTTTCAACTGAATTTTCCGCCGGCAACCCGTGACAATCCCAACCAAGTTCGCGCACAACATGACGCCCATTCATTGTATGAAAACGCGACACCATATCCTTGACCACAGACACCCCCAAATGCCCCCAGTGTGGCAACCCATTCGCAAAGGGGGGGCCATCATAAAATGAGAATGGTGCGCCGTCCCGGGTCGCATTTAATGACCGATAAAAAGTATCGTTCGCGCGCCAAAACTCTAACATTTCATGTTCCAACGCTGTAAAATCAGGTTTTGTTGTTGTCGGTTTATAACTCATTTTTTTACCCTTGTTTGATATAAAAAAAGGGGCGTGCGCCCCAGCAATAACGCCAAAGCGCATTACCAGTTTTTTATATAATAATTATGTTATTTGTTTTCATATCGCGTGTATTTTATCCCGCGTCGGATAAAAAGTCAATTAAATTATAAATAAAAAAATCGGGGCGAACCCCGATTTTTTTATTTATTACCCCAGAATTTCCAGCCTGGCTTTTTATCGCCATCACCACCTTGTCTGCGGTCGCCGCGCCGTTCGCCATCAAAAGAATTACGACGTTCGCGGAATTTTTTCGCGGATTCTTCATCGCGTTTAATCAGTTTTAATGTTGTAACTGACAATTTACCATTACGAACTTCTTCGTCAAATTCAACAATATCATTTTCGTTCAAGAAACGAATATCCGCTGCCTTTAACGCCGAAGAATGAACAAAAACATCATCTGTGTTGCCCGATTCATTTGCAGTATCCGGGGAAACAAACCCAAAACACTTTTTACCATTATACCATTTTACTTTACCTTGACGCATATTTTTAACCTTTGTTATGCTTGTTGGTGATTTGACATCTGCCAAACCTGACCAGATTATGGACGAAGAATTATCATAAAGCAAGGAAATAAAATTCGGACTTGATTTTATTCATTTGATGTGTATAATTGCCGCGTTGCCGGATTAGCTCAGCTGGTAGAGCATCTGATTTGTAATCAGAGGGTCGTTGGTTCAAGTCCGACATCCGGCACCATTTCTATATTTATTTTATAACCCAAGGGAAAGAACCTATGTATATTTTGGCATTAAATTGTGGCAGCAGTTCATTAAAATATTCGGTATATGATGTGGATTCCGCGTCTGTGTTGGTCAGTGGTTTGGTGGAAAAAGTCGGCAGTGAAAACTCGTTTTTAACCCAAAAATATCCAGATGGAACGAAACAACGCAAAGATGTCGCAATGAGAAATCACGATGATGCCCTGACCGAGGTTATAAATATGTTGCGTGATGCGTCCATAGATTTAACCCAGATTCAGGGGGTCGGTCATCGCGTGGTTTTGGGCGGCGAAAAATTCAAATCCAGTGTTGAAATAAATGATGAGGTTATAAAAACTATTGACGAGTTGTCCGCAATTGTGCCATTGCATAACCCAGCGGGCTTGGCGGGGATTATTGCGGCAAAACAATTATTACCAATGGCGACCCAGGTTGCGGTCTTTGACACAGCGTTCTTTTCCACGATGCCGGATTATGCGTATCGCTATGCTGTGCCGAATGCGTGGTATAAAGAACTGGGGGTGCGTAAATACGGGTTCCATGGGACATCGCATTTATATGTATCAAAGCGCGCGGCAAAAATGTTGGGTAAAGACGCACCGAATTTAATTACTATGCACATTGGCAGTGGGGCGTCTGCGGCGGCAATTCGCGGGGGCGTTGCGGTTGATACTTCGTTGGGAATGACGCCATTATCAGGTTTAACAATGGGAACACGTCCAGGGGATATTGACCCAGGTGTGATTATTTATGTGCAACAGCAGTTGGGTCTGTCTGCGGATATGGTGCAAAAAATTCTGAACAAAGAATCGGGGCATTTGGGACTGACCGAATGTTTTGCAGACCGCCGCGACCTGGAAGAAAATCGTTCAACAAATCCAGATTGCCAATTAGCCCTGGATATCGAGGCAAATAACGCAAAAAAATACATTGGTGCGTACCTGGCGGAATTGGGACACACGGACGCGATTGTCTTTACAGCGGGCGTTGGTGAAAACGATGACTATCTGCGTGAAAAGATTTGCAGTGGATTGGAAGAATTGGGTATAAAACTGGATGCTGATAAAAATGCGGCGGGCCTGGCGCGTAAAAACGCGGGAGAGGTTGAAATTTCCACCGATGACAGCCGCGTAAAAATCTTGATGATTCCAACCAACGAAGAACAGGTTATTATCGAAGATACAATTGCAATTATGAACGGGTCATATAATCCCGACCATATGAAAATGGAATATAGTTTCGCGAAATAATATGTCAGACGATAGTGATAGTATATATTACCAGCAATACCAGGAAAAGGTAGATTTAACGCCTGATGTGCGTTTATGGGTATGTTTTGCAAATTTAGAAAAACCAGTCCGCGGAACAATTATAAATATACACGGTTTATTCGGCAGCCCGCTGGAACAGCGTCAAACAAATTTAATTGAACCACTGACCAAGCGCGGTTTTAATGTTGTATCACTGGAAACAATTCCGTTATCTTTGACGGCGGATTATCATACAGATAAAAAAACTTATCTGGATATATTTCATAAAAGTTTGCGTGCCGGATTTTATTTTATATCGCAAAATTCGCGTTTATTTAACGTTCCACATAAATTTATAAACGCACATTCAATAGCGTGTCGTGCCCTGGTAAATTTAATGTATGATGACAATCGCAACAAATTTGATTCATATAAAACAATTATTCTGAACAATCCTTATTTTGTTCCAACTAACGATTTATTAGAAAGCAGCAAGACCAACAAATGGGATAGAATAAAAAATATACGGTCAAATTTTTCATCGAAAATTATGGGAACAGAATATAATTATAAAATATGTGCGAATGGGCTTTTGATTCCGCCAGCGGATAAAAAATTGCAAAATAAAACGCCAGAACAACTGGCCGACGCGGTGATTAAAAACATATCAAACATTTATCCAAAACATCAAATTGTTGTTATCCAGGGGACTGGCGATGATAAGACATTAAAAATGAATATGAAAATACTGCCCAAAAAAAATAAACAGATAAAAATTAAAACAATAAAAAAAGCAGACCATAATTTTTCTAATACATTACAACCACATCTGAAAAAAATTTTACCACTGATAGACGATATTGACAGGGATAGTAAACCGGCAATAGAACAAATTATTGCGAAAATTTTGTATCGTGGGAAAAACAAATAAACTAATCTGACGATAATAATTCGCCAGACTTTATATATTCCGGTGAATTTTTTTGTAATTTTTTTTGCGCGCTGCGTGCATATTTTTTTGTATTTTTTTTATCCCCGATTAAATGATAGTATTCCGCGCGCGCCCAGTCGCTGCGTGCATCATCGCCATACGCCAAAACCAAAACCCAATACGCCAGTGGGGTTGGCTGGGTCAAAATAGCGGTGCGCGCCAGTTCCATTGCACGTGTAATGTCGTCGGATTTTTTTCGTTCGGTTAAAACCAATGCCAGCGCGGTCTGAATCTGGGGTGCATCTTTTATCAGTTTTAATGATTTTTCATACGCGGCCACGCTGTCATCATAGTGTCCAAACTGATATTCAATATCGCCCAGTAATTCATAAAAATATGGATTGTTTTTATGCCGCGAAATCAGCGTTTTTGTGCCTGTTTCCGCGTCCGTCAAATTTCCACTGCGCATTTGTCGAATTGCGTGTGCATACAGCGCGGCGTCCGATTTATCCGAATTCGGATATTTTGATAGAACCATATCGTTTGTTCCCATGTACCCAATCAGTTTTGCGCGAATCATTTCATAATTTTCATCGGATTTTATTTTTCTATTTGCGGATTTTCCAATTTTTTCACGCGCGTTTTGCAAACGCGCCGCAGTTTGCGGATGACCAGAGTTCATTGGGTTCATTCGCGTCTCGGTATGTTCCATCATTTCATTCATTTGTTCCAGGACAACGATAAGAGAATTTGGATTCAGCCCCGCTTTATTTAATAAATTTATTGCGGCATCATCTGCCAGGCGCTCTTCATCACGCGAAAACGCCATCAGCGATTGCGATGCAACTGACCCCGCGCCCATCATAACGCCTGCGCCCGCCATTGGATTAGCAACCATTAAACCCACCCCCAACGCCTGCATAATCAGGGAACGCGTCATTTCGCGTTCTTTTTGCGCGGATAATTGTGTAATATGTCCGCCGATTAAATGACCCAATTCGTGCGCGACAACCGCCTGCAACGCGGCGGAAGATTTAATCTGGGTCAGCAGGCCCGTATAAATAAAAACATCATCGCCACCCGATACAAAGGCATTAAAATCATCAGATGCAATGATATGAATTTTCAGACGACCATCTGGGATATCCGCTGCACGCGCAACGGGCGTCAATAACCTAGCCAAACAATTTTCAATTTCTGTATCGCGGATTTCGGTTGCGGCAAACACTGGCACGCAAAAAATTATAAACAAAAAAATCAACAACATTCTTCTCATACCACTAACTTTACAAAAAAATCCCCGAACGGCGCAAGGGCGATTTTTTGTTGAACTTTGCCGTAAAATATTGTAGATTATCGGTATGAGACAGATAAACGAGCAACAGGAAAAATGGATTTCCGCGATGCTGTCCTTTCGCGACGGCACGATGGTTTTGCCCGGTATTTTTTGGAAAGATATAAAACAAAACCAAATATACCCGACATTTACCGAAGAAAACGCAGTATCGGTTGTATTAAAACAAATGAATAAAAATCCAAACTTTTGGAAATATCTGATAAATAATTATAGCGAATATAATTCTTTTTCATTGGCACATAAATACAATAATATGCTGGTTTCTGCGGCCGAAAACGAAGTTGCAATAAAATGGGATATTCAGAAAATAATAACCCATTCAAAAAAAGATTCTAAATATTATTACGACATAAAACCATTATTCGAAGTTATCACCAGAATATGTGATAAAAATCTATCATGTTTTAATGACAAAGATTCTGAATATAATTATCGCAATGATATTATTGAGTATATGTTTAATAAATATCCAGATAAACTAAATTCATTAAATTCGCAAACTCAGTTTGGACCGATTGGGGCTTTTTTTAATAAAAATGACGGACGCTGATAATAAAATGTGGGCATTGCCCACATTTTATTTTATCACCAGTTCTTTTCCCACGACATCTATATCAACAACACCGCCGTCCGAAATTTCACCAGACAGGATTTTATCGGCGATGGGGTCCTCGACTGCGGACATTATAAATCGGCGAAGCGGGCGTGCGCCATACGCCATATCAAGCCCATTCATTCCCAGCCACTCTATCGCCTTGTTCGAAATATGTAATTCTATACGATGATTATCTTGCAGCAGCCGCGCCAATCGGTCTGTTTGGATTTTTACAATCGCCGGCATTTGCGCCGCAGTCAGGGCGTTGAAATATACAAACTCATCGATACGATTTATAAATTCTGGCGTAAATCGTCTTTTAACTGCGACCGAATCTTTCAGATTGCTGGTCATCACGATGATGGTATTAGAAAAATTCACAATATGCCCCTGACCATCGGTTAAACGCCCATCGTCCAAAATTTGCAAGAATAATTTCAAGACATCTGGATGCGCCTTTTCAATTTCATCAAATAAAATAACCTGATATGGACGGCGACGCACCGATTCGGTCAGTGTTCCGCCAGCCTCATACCCGACATACCCGGGGGGACTGCCGATTAAACGAGACACGCTGTGTGGTTCCATATATTCGGACATATCTATGCGTGTCATCGCTGTATCATCATCAAACAATTGTTCGGTCAATGCCTTTACCAATTCTGTTTTACCAACCCCCGTTGGCCCCAAAAACATAAAAGAACCATCAGGACGCCGCGGGTCCGACAAACCCGCACGACTGCGGCGCACCGCACGTGCAACAACACCCACCGCGTCATCTTGTCCGACAACGCGTTTTTTTAATTCTGATTCCAAATTTAATAATCTGGATTTTTCGTCCCCTGTCATTTTTTCCGCCGGCACACCAGTCCAGCGACTGACCACCGCGGCAATGTGTTCCACTAATACTGTTTTGTATTCTTTTTCGGTGCGCGCAGATTCAATTTGTTTTTCAATTTCTGGAATTTTCCCGTATTGCAATGCGGACGCTTTTTCAAAGTTCCCCGCACGAGTGGCAGATGCAACCTCTGCCTTGGCCGCGTCCAATGCGGCCATTGCGTCGGACAGCCCACGCATTTTGCTTTGTTCCGACTGCCATTCCCGTGTTAAATTTTCCGATTCAGCGTTTGCGTCCGCAATCAGTTTTTCCAGGTCGGACAATCGTTTTTTGCTGTCCGCGTCTTTTTCTTTTTTCAGCGCCTGTTGTTCAATTTTTAACTGCATTAAACGGCGGTCAATTTCGTCCAGTTTTTCTGGTTTTGACGATACTTCTATACGCACACGGGCGGCGGCCTCGTCCATCAGGTCAATTGCCTTGTCTGGTAAAAACCGGTCTGTGATATATCTGTCCGACAGACGAACAGCCGATACAATCGCCCCGTCAGAAATACGAACGCCGTGGTGCGCTTCGTATTTTTCTTTTAATCCGCGCAGGATTGAAATTGTATCGTCCACAGACGGCTCGTCCACAAAAACAGGCTGGAAACGCCGCGCCAGTGCGGGGTCTTTTTCAATATATTGCCGATATTCGTCCAGAGTTGTCGCGCCCATCGCGTGCAATTCCCCACGCGCCAACATTGGTTTCATCAAGTTTCCGGCGTCCATTGAACCCTCTCCCTTGCCGGCGCCGACCATTGTATGCAACTCGTCAATAAACAGGATTATTGCGCCATTGGCGTCTTTTACCCCTTTCAGAACAGCCTTTAACCTATCTTCAAACTGACCACGGAACATTGCGCCCGCCATCAACGCCCCCATATCCAGGGATAATAATTTTTTGTTTAATAAACTTTCCGGGACATCGCCTGCGATTATGCGATTCGCCAACCCCTCTACGATTGCGGTTTTTCCAACCCCTGGTTGCCCGATTAAAACAGGATTATTTTTTGTGCGTCGGGATAAAACCTGAATCGTGCGACGAATTTCTTCGTCACGTCCAATCACAGGGTCCAATTTCCCATCCGCGGATAACTGGGTAAAATCCGTTGTGTATTTTTCCAAAGCCTGCACTGGCGTTTCTTTTATATCATCTGGATTCATCTTATAAACTCCTTTAATTGCAACGCTACGACGCATCCTTGTGACGCACACATCAGCTTGTCGCTAATAACGCTCCTCGCTGTGTGTTTATTCACTCGGATTCATCTTATTTAACCTTTTTTTTAGATATATAGTTATTTTTACTTGACTTTCAAGCGATAATAGTTTAATTTATCCCCCAGTCAATAAAGGATTTTATCATGCCAAGAGTATGTTCAGTTACAGGAAAAAAAACACAGGTCGGAATGAATGTTTCACATTCTAACCGCCGCACAAAACGCACATTTCTACCAAACTTACAGAAAATGCGCTTTCACAGCGATATTTTGGGCCGCGACTTTTTGTTGCGGATTTCCACAAACGGATTACGCACTTTGACCAAACATGGTGGGTTGGATGCGTATGTTATGTCAAAACCTATTTCCCGCTTGTCCGATGATATGGCGGCTGTGAAAAAGGCAATTGACAAGAAAACCGCAAAAATTGAAAAGCCAGCGATTGTAAAAAAAACAGCGCACAAACCAAACATCAGTGCGCGCTTGGCGAAAAAAGTCGCGGCAAAAAAAGCGAAATAAAATTCGCAAAGTTCTGGCCTTGTGGCGGAATTGGTAGACGCGCTTGACTCAAAATCAAGTTCCGCAAGGAGTGTCGGTTCGATTCCGACCAAGGCCACCATCTTTTGTTAAAACTTTGGATGGAAATCCAAAAATAAAACGACCCATCGGGTCGTTTTATTTTTGCTTTGTTTTTTTTATCCAACCGCCGCAACAATTTTATCATTTGTTGCCAATTCATCATCAAATAAACTTGGCTCGGTCTGCACTCTCTCGAAACCCTTTACAAACAGGTAATCACTCAATCTGTTCAAGTATTGTTGAATGGGTTGTAAATTCATTCCATATTTTTCGTCCAGCGCGGCATTCCGTTCCATTTCTATAAATTCTACAACACGCCGTTCCGCCCGCCGGCATATCGCCCGCGCCAAACCAATATATCCACGCGAATTTACAAAAAACGGCGGTATTGAATTATTATGTGTCGTTATATAATCTTCCAATTGCCAAATTTGTTGCGCCACGCGCCGCTCGTCTAATGTCTTATAATACAAACAACCCATCAGTTCCGATAAAAAAGTCTGAATCCCATCAAATTTATCACCACAGGTCCCCAGCGCACACGACAATTCATCCATTTCACCCATAATCCAAATCACAGGGTGCGTCTTGCTGGCAATCCTGTCTGGATTTAATTGGGTCATTCCAAAATCGCCCTTTTTTGTCGTAATTGTCGCCATCTTACTCTCCCTGTTTTGCGCGCATTAATCAACATTAAACCAATTCACATCCACCCGCACTGCACGCCGCTTCTTGACCGAAATTTACAAAGTTTTTTTCTTCGGTTATTTCATCCAGATGAAATTCGTAATGTTTATCCGCAAACGCTTTGTAAACATCTTCGTTTGTGTCTTCAAACGGCGCCTGTTCGTAATTCGCATCTGAATAAGGCAATAACGAAATCCCCGTATAATTATCCCGATTTGCCCACATCCATTCGCGAACCTCGTCCCATTCGTGATTTTTAATACTGCATGTGCATGACACATTGTTATAATTTTCCCCACGGATATGACCCGGCTTTATCCAATGTTCAAACAGATATTTTACCCGTTCCAAAAATTCTATCGCCGTTTCATTGCGACGCGTCACAGCCCCCTCGGGTGCGCGGATTACCAATGAAATCACACTCTCTTTATCCGGCTTTCTGGATTCGTCTTCCATCAATTCTGGGAAGTTTTTCATCATATATTCATAAATCGGTTCAATCTTGTTCATACGAATCCGACGAATATAATGCTTGGCATGCCAGGGATGAATACCACTGGATGTTCCCAACACCAAACTGCCCGTGCCGTCCGGCTTGATAGTAGTCTGTCGGTCCGCAGTTTTTATTCCAATCGCCCCCGCAATGTCGGCATTAGCCTGTTTTACACTGGCCGCAGCCTGCTCGAAATTCAGGGTTGTTAAATCAGGATGCGACGCAATTCCCGTCATTGACACCCCAATCAACGCCATATCATCAGCATTCTTTTTCCACTTTGGGTCTATATACTTAAAGTCTGTATAGGCCGCCTGTAATGTTCCCAAAACTGATGCATAATATGCCCGCTCGTCAAAGTCTTTTTGCGACTCAACCGTGCCCAAATTTATAGATGTCAAATTACAAAAACCCATTGACGGCATTGAAATTTCACAGCACGGATTCACCAGCCAATCATTTGCATTACTCCATACAATCCCCGGTTCGCCCCAGCCGCTTTTCTCACACTGGTCAAAAATTTTATCAAAGTCCGCGCGCGTTGTTGTTTGCCGGTCAAACTGAACCGAATTATTTGCCAATGCGCGTTGCGGATTTTCATTCCACCATTGCCCCTCTTTCGCATGCAACATTAAATCATCGTCTTTATCAAATAAACACAACATACTGCTGCGTCGCACGCCGCCAGACAGCACCGCGTCCGCAATAAAACAACATATATCATAACAATCCAAACTGGTCAAACGCGATTCACCCGCCGAAATTTTCCGGTCCAATAACGCCGAAATTTTTCCCAAAGATTCACGCAATAAATCCGGTCCAGGCGCAGAACACATTGACGATTTAATCAGTGCCCCCTTTGGACGAATGCGCGAAAAATCAAATTCTATATCACATCCAATAGTAAAATAAGCATTTAATAAACTGCGCACGCAATCTGCCCAACCCTCTATCGAATCATCAGGGGTAAATACAATTTTACCACCATTTTTTTCCTTTAATTCTGGTAATTTTTCAATAAAGTTCCGACGCACAGAAAAACCAACCCCACAACCACACAACAACAAATAAAACAAATCAGAAAACGCCGACAACGAATCTATGCCAATCGCAGAACAATTATACATACGCGCATTATTCCGCTTTATCCCGTCCCCACCAAACTGCATACTGCGCATAGACGGCAAAATCTTTTTTTCCATAACCAGTTCATACGCGCGATTTATCGCATCAGCAACCTGGGGGAATTTTTCCAAATGCATCGCACGATTTCGCAATATGGTTTCTTCCCAAGTCTCGCGCCGTTTTTTATCCGGCATATAACGGGAATACTTCATATAATATGTCAGGTCAGATAATAATTTCAGTGATTCGTTCATAATTTGTGCCTTTATTCCTATTGTTTCTGCCGAATCTGCGCCCCTCTCCGAATCACAAAAAAATCAGCATATAGTGGTTATTTTGTCCTTTTATACACAATATATAGTATTTTTGTGTTTTTTAGTAAAATTTTTTTCTTGTTTTTTTACATTTATCACTTGACCTGTTGTAATGGCTCTTTTTCAATGTTTTTCATAGCCCGATTCGTGGCCGATGACCTGTGGTCTGGGGTATGGGGTCTATGGTCCGATGATTTTTATTTTATTTATCTATTACCCTTGTTTAAACATAAAGATTACGAATAAATACCAACGACCCCAGCCCCCAGACCTTATTTTTTACTTGCTTTTGGTATAAAAAAGTGTATTATTGCATAAAGTTTTTAACAAAAAGGACAAAATATGGCAGATATTTATGCAATATTTCAGACTGGCGGAAAACAATATCGCGTCAAATCCGGCGACACAATTCGTGTTGAAAAACTGGCTGGGGATGGGAAAATTGAATTTGACCAGGTTCTGATGGTTGGGGATAAAATTGGCAACCCGTTTGTGGCTGGTGTGATGGTTTCGGCGGAAATAGTTTCCCAGGAACGCGCGGATAAAATTTTGGTATTCAAGAAAAAACGGCGTCATAACTATCGCCGGACAAAGGGTCATCGTCAAAACATCACGGTCTTGAAAATCACAGGAATAAAGGGGTAAGTTATGGCACACAAAAAAGCAGGTTCGGCGTCATCAAACGGGCGCGACAGCGCGGGGCGTCGTCTGGGGATTAAAAAAGGCGGCGGACAAAAAGTTATCGCGGGCAATATCATTATCAGACAACGCGGGACACAATTCCACCCTGGGGAAAATGTTGGAATGGGCAAAGACCATACAATTTTTTCCAAAATAGAGGGCAAGGTCGTGTTCAAGCGCGGAATCAAAGACAGAAAAACAATTTCCGTCTTACCAGACGCAAAATAAAAATCGGGGCATCGCCCCGATTTTTTTTTTACTACAAAATATATTGACAATTATATAAAATTTATTATACTATTATTATAATATAAA
Organism: Rickettsiales bacterium; assembly: GCA_031262525.1. Lineage (GTDB taxonomy): Bacteria > Pseudomonadota > Alphaproteobacteria > Rs-D84 > Rs-D84 > JAISHM01. The sequence goes on from JAISHM010000013.1 coordinate 24,526, forward strand.
AAAGAGAATAAAAAAATGAACACCTATTACAGAGAGCGCGCAATACAAAATCAAACAAATACTGATTTTGGTGTAACAACCGCTAACCTTGAAACAAAAACACTCAAAGACTGGTTTATTCATCAGATGCGCGATTCGTTCAGTATTCTTGGGCAAACCCACAGTGTCAACGGAAAAAAACAAATTATATCCACAGAATATGCGAATTTATTTGCAGATAATATGCAACCAAATGCGGAATTAACCTCTTGGATGACTTTATTTGCCCAATATATGGTATTACAAAAACAAGCCACTGATTATTTGCCTGGGTTGGCCACCCCGAACATCAACGATTTAATGCAACAAATAACAAACCAAAGCAGCCCAGCCACCGAAAGATTCCTATACTGGTTCGATTTTCCAATAGATTTTTTAAGACAACCAGGCATCGCCAAATATATCCAAAATATAAAACGTGATATAAAAGATACAATACACACATTTACGTCAAACAATATTAAATATCCAGATGTAAAATTGGGTTATCGTGAATATTTTTTTGTTCCAAATTTTACAGAAATTTATTGCACGACAAACAACAAACAATCTATAAAATTATCAGACACCCTGATTTGCATAGCGGACAAGACAAAAAAAATACCAACCAGATATTATTCTTTGATGATGTGCCAAAAATTACCTGAAACAATTTTCATCAAATCTAATAATGGAAAATAAAAAATCAGTGAAAACGGATACCCCATAGCGACATCAAAGAAAGTTTCTGTTTTTTATTAAATTCTTCTGTGACACCAGATAAATCTTTTGCGATTGCCCGGTCCAGTGCATAACTTTCGTCTTTTGATAAAAATTTTATTTTTCCTTCTTCATACAACTTTTTCAAGGTTTCTGCGATTCTGCTTTGCATAATTATAACACCTCTGTAAATCTGGGGATTTTTTGACCATTTATTTCAACCATTTCATTCCATATACTGACGGGACGAACCCATGTTTGACCATAGGGAAATTCCCCTTCATATAATGCTTGATACACAACTAAATCGGATAAATCCTCGCTATGTTTTGCCAGCGCAATAACTTTGTATTTATTGCCCTTGTAATGCTGATATATTTTTCCGACCTGTATCATTGTTTATTCTAACTCTCCCGCGTAATCATATAATCCATCATTTCTTTTAGTGTATTGGCCCGCGGTCCAAAAATATCCAGCGCTCGTTTCGCGTCCGCCGCATATTTTGCCGCATATTCGCGCGCCCGTTCCAGACCATACAATGAAATATATGTTGCCTTACCCGCGGCGTCATCCTTGTTCAAGGTTTTTCCAACCTTATCCGGATTTCCAACCACATCCAAAATATCATCTGTAATTTGGAAACACAATCCCATCGCATCTGTAAATTGTTGCAACGCCGTATATTCCGCCGCGCTGACACCGCCAAGTGTCGCCCCAAACAAAGTGCAAGCGTTGAACATACAGCCTGTTTTTAGAGACTGAATTGCATTCACCTCTGGCGCGGTTTGGAACTTACCTTTTTCCGCCGCCGTATCCATCCATTCCCCCAGCAACATTCCATTCGTCATCTCTGACAAAATATGCATCAGTTTCATTCTGATATTCACATCTTTGGATATTTTCGTATCGCTGACCAATGTCATATACGCGTGATTTAATAAATAATCCCCACCCAAAATTGCATCACATTCACCAAATTTTGCCCATGCAGATGGCCGCCCACGCCGAATTTTATCGTTGTCAATGCATGGCAAGTCATCGTGAATCAGTGAAAAATTATGAACCATTTCAATACACGCACCCGCGCGCAAAGCGCTGCGCGTATCCACGCCAAACAATGCCGCCGTTTCCACACATAAAAACGCCCGCAATCTTTTCCCAGCGTCCAGCGCGGCATAACGCCCGACATTCGCCGGCGCACCATCCCAATCCGCCCGCGCAGGCGCCAACATTTCACCCAGCACTTTATTTACATCAGCCGCGACCTGCGCTAATCTTTCTTGAAACGACATTTTTTATCCTTTTATAAAAATTATCCAAACACCCGCACCAAATCATTCCACATTGTTAAAACAAACAATCCCAAAATTAAAACCCAGCCAAACATTATAACCAAATTCATCGCCCTGCCCTGTAATTTACGACGGATTACAGCCTCGACCGCCAGAATCAATAAGTATCCCCCGTCCAGCACCGGCAAAGGCAGTAAGTTCACAACCGCCAAATTCACACTTATCAACGCGATAATTGACAAGAACGCAAAAATCCCCGCCGATAACGCCGCACCACTATACTGCGCAATCGTAATAAAACTGCCCAGTTGTTTTGATGACCGCTCGCCCGTAATTATCTGCTTTAACACCACGACCAAGGTTTTACTTTGCACCCATGTTTCGCGCGCCCCAGAATACATCGCCATTACAATATTTTTCCGCTGCATCTGGGTTTTTGTTCCGTCCGCAATCAGCCCCCATGTTTTATCAGGCGCAATTTTCACAGATAATAAATTATTCCCACGCATTAAAACAACATCTGATGTTTTATTCCCTGCCAACTCCTTGGCCAAGATAATTTCCGACCAATTTGTAATTTTATCCCCGTCTATTTCAACCACAACATCCTCGGCACGAACGCCCGCGTTATATGCCGGACTGCCCTGAATCACCTGGGCCACCACAGGTAATTGAACACTGCGCGATTGTGTTGCGAACATCGCCGAATAAATCATCCATGCCAGTAAAAAATTCATCGCTACACCAGATGCAATTATTATTGCCTGTTTCCACGCCGGCACCGACAAATAATGACCTTTCTTTTTTGCCTTGCTCAACGCCGCGAATTTTTTGCGGTCAAACATATCTTCCTGGCCATAGATAGAACAATACCCCCCCAGCGGCAAACATGCAATTTTCCAAATCGTTCCGCGCCTGTCCGTCCATTTCACAATCGCCGGTCCAAACCCAACCGAAAACACATCAACACGAACACCCGCCCAACGCGCCGCCAAAAAGTGTCCCAATTCATGCACAAACACCACAATCCCCAGGACAACCAACAATGCAACAATCATCAAAATCGTATTCATTTATTTTTTCCTTACTCTATCTTTTTACATTATAATCAACCACATAAGCGGCAGAACAAAAATCCAGCCATCAAATCTGTCCAAAAATCCGCCAACCCCTGGCAACCAATTTCCATAATCTTTGCCCCCAAATTTCCGTTTCAGCGCGCTGGTCGCCAAATCCCCATACTGGGACAATAACGACACCGAAATTCCAATCCACAGCAATTGCGGTAAAAACGCACCTGTGCCAACGACCCCATACATAATCGCCGCAAAAGTCCCGCAAATAATTCCAGCAATTTGTCCCGACCAAGTTTTTTTCGGCGACACACTTTCCCACATTTTATCGCCCCCAAACAATTTTCCAAAAAACCAAGCGCCCGTATCCGCACCAACAATCGCCAACAACAGCAACAACATTACCCATGGGCGCGCGCCTACAAAATATGCCGACGCAACCACAACCAACATCCACAACAACATTATTATACGCGATGGCAAAGTATTTTTTTTCTTTGATTTTACAAATAACACCTCGCCCAGCATCAGGACCGCCACCGCAACAGCCGCCCACCTTACCGTTGGCAATCCAAAGTATTCCCCGACAACCGCGCCCGCGCCAAACAACAACAACGCCGCTGATGTTAAAACTCTTTTTAATGTATCTGACATTTTTATTCCTTTTCTTTTTTGTTTTTTATTTTCCAAAATTCCGTTTTCGCGCGTCGTATTCACACAACATTTTATCAAAATCGCGATTATTTAATGCTGGCCAATGTTTTGGATAAAACAGCAATTCTGCATACGCCATTTTCCATAACATAAAATTAGATATTCTTTGTTCACGCCCCGAACGCACCACCAGGTCAATCGGCAGCAATTCCCCGCTGTCAGTAAAATCATTAAAGTCGTCATCACCACCCAACAATTCACCATTTTTTATTGCCACGTTTGCCGCGCGAACAATTTCATCCGTTCCGCCGTAATCCAGCGCCAAAACGATTGTCCCCGCCGTATTTTCCGCCGTCTGTTTTTCAATTTTCGCCAATAGTTTTTTTACCGCGCCTGAAAATCGGTCACGTCGCCCAATAATTTTTACACGGATATTTTTTTCATTTGCGCGGTCCGCATGTTGTCCCAATTCTGTTTCCAATAATTTCATCAGATATTCAACCTCTGCCGCGGGGCGATTCCAATTTTCGGTTGAAAATAAAAAGTAAGAAATTGTATTCACACCACGCGAAATAAAATACTCGGCCGTTTTATCAACAATTTCCGCACCAATTTTATATCCCGCCACCGCCGGCAATCCGCGCGCGCGCGCCCAACGCCGATTCCCATCACAAATAAAAGCGATATGACCAGGAACTTTTTTTTGCTCTTTTTTTCTGAATAATCTGGTTAAAAACATTTTTTATTATCCTTTTGATTTCTGATTTTATAGATTAAAATTAAAAAACACAAGCGCTTTTAATACTTGAAACGCAACTAATAAATTGCTATGGTAGTGCCACTATGAAAAGAATCATTTATTATTTTTGTTTTATATTTATATTCGTAATTGGTACCGCTGATGCGGTCGTTATTTCACGCATAGATGTTTCGGGGAATCGCCGTATGGACGCGGAATCTGTGCGATTGTTGAGTGGCGTAAAATCAGGTCAAAATATAACGAACACAGACGCAAACGACATTGCAAAAAAGTTGCAACAATCGGGATATTTTTCGTCTGTTTCTGCAACTATCGCTGGGGATACCTTGAAAATTTCCGTGGTTGAATCCGCCGTTATTGACCAGATTACGATAGAGGGGAACGACGAAATTTCCACTGACGACCTGAAAAAAGAAATCCGATTAAAACCACGCGAAACATTTGACCCAACCATAATTGGCGCGGATGTATCGCGAATTTTAACCCTGTATCAACGCAAGGGTTTCTTTGGAACGCGCGTAAATCCACAAAAAATAGATGCGGGCAACGGGCGCATAAATGTTGTCTATGAAATTACCGAGGGGCATCCAACATACATCAAAGATATAAAATTCAAGGGCAACAAACATTTTTCATCTCGGACTTTGCGTGGTGAAATTATGTCGCGCGAACATGCGTGGTGGAAATTTATGGCGTCCTTTGATGTATATGACGAAGACCGAATTCAATACGATGCACAATTGCTGCGTCAATTTTATATGCGTTCTGGTTATGCCGATGTAATGGTTCGTGTATTAAATGGTTCTTTTTCTGCGAATCGGGAATACTATTCGGTTGTGTTCGGTGTTGATGAGGGCGCACGCTATGAATTTGGCAAAATAAAAATTACAAATCCTTTTTCAGATGTTGATACCGATGATTTATATGATTCAATAAAATTTAATTCTGGGGATATTTATAACACAGATAAAATAGATGAAAGTATTATCGCAATGCGCGGAATTATTGCAGAAGCTGGATATTCATTTATAAACATTGACCCGATGGTTACAAAAAACGACCGCACGCGCACAATTGACCTGGACTTTCGGGTTATAAAAACAAACAGAATTTATTTAGATTCTATAAATATCTTGGGAAATGTGCGGACATTTGATTCGGTTGTTGAACACCAGATGGGGGTTCGCGCGGGCGACCCATTTTCCTTGCAAAATATTGAAACAGGACGACAAAGAATGATGCGTTCGCAATACTATAAAGATGTCCAGATGGTGCCAACGCGTGTGGCTGGGACGGACCTGATGAATTTAGATGTAAAAATTACAGAACAACCGACGGGGGAATTATCAGGCGGAATTGGTTGGTCCAGTCTGAATGGTTTTATGATTGACGCAGGCATTACCGAAAATAATTTTATGGGGCGCGGTCAGATTGTGCAATTAAAGGGCTCTATTGCGCAATACACACGTCAAGTTTTGGCATCTTTTACCGAACCTTATATGTTCGGGCGCGAGTTATCGGGTGGTGTTGATATAAATTACACAATGTATAATTACGGCAGTTTGGGTGGATACGGATATGACCGGGATAGTGTATCTGTTGCGGGTCGTATGGGTTGGCGGCTGACCGACCACTGGACCCAGGGGATTCGGCTGGCGGCGATGTTTGACCAAAACTATGACTTGAATTCGGCAGATGGGTGGAAGCGCGCGGATTTATATTCATTCGGCACCAGTTTCAAGTATCATAATTTGGATACTGATTTTAAGCAAAATACTCATACCGGTGTGGTTGCGAATTTAGGCGCGACATATACGGGATTTGGCATCAGCACCGAAGAATTTATGCGATATAACGCTGATATTACGGGGTTGGTAAATTTCTTGGATAATCGGTGGCAACTGCGTTCATCGTTAGAGTTTGGTATGATTCAGACAATGAATGATGATGACTATATCAGTCGTGTTTATCGTTATTTCCTGGGCGGGGAAAGTTTCCGTGGATTTGATATTGCTGGGGTTGGTTCGCGCAATTGGGCGTATCGTAATTATGCACTGGGCGGTATGTGGAAGGCGAATGGTTCAACACAATTAAACTTTCCTATATTTATCCCTGATGAGTATCAGGTAAAGGGTTTTATATTTGCAGACTATGGAATTTTGGGAAAGCCTCCGTCCCGCGAAAACGAATTTACATTGGAATATCCAAAGGGAACATTTAATACAAGACCGAATTTAATTGACGCGGACCTGCGGACCAGTGTTGGCGTTGGTGTGTATTGGAATACACCAATGGGACCGATGAACTTTTCATGGGGTTGGCCGCTGCGTCTGAATGAATATGACCGCGAACAAAGATTTTTATTATCGTTCGAGACCCAGTTTTAATACTTGACGCGTGCTATAAAAATTCTCTATAATTTCATAGAAAAGAAAGGAGGAAAGGTTGAAAAAACTTTTACTTGGGCTGGTGGTAATTTTTGCATTGGCGGGCTGTGGTCAGATTTATGACCGCGAACCAGTTGGCGTTGGATATGACAATAATGAATTAAAGTTGTCGCCTTGTGCCTGTATGATGGTTTATCGGGCATAATACCGCACGGGTTATGTAATGAATTTTCCAGCGGATTATAATGTAAAAATGTTCAGTGGGACGCGCTATTTGGCATTGGCGCGATTGTTTGCGATTATATCTTTGGTTTTATTTTTACTGATTACTGCATTGACGATTGGGACATATTTTTTATCACGAACCCGTGGGATAACGCCAGTTTTAATATCTGTATCAAACGATGGGGCGACATGGTCGGCGGTATTACAATCTGACCAGGATAAAATAACAATTCCGGCATGGCGCGCAATGACCGAATCGGTTTTATTAAATGACCTGGATACGCGGGCACGGGACCAAGATTGGGACATTACTCGCGCCAGTATTCGTATCACTCCGGTTGGAATAGCAGGGGAAACTGATGGGTTGTGGCAAATAACATTTCGCGCACGTGTAAAAAACATTCCGATGAATATCATTGCGTATTCTCATATAACACGCGCGGACAGCGCGCACGCAGAAACACTGGGGTATTATGTTGATACATTTAACGCGTATCCGGGGGAATAGAATTTATGCGAATAATTGTTGAATTTTTTATGGGTTTAATGTTGTTGGGTTGCTCTGTTGGTATGGCGATTATAGGGGGGCAATTTTTTAATACCAGCGAACAAATCTCCGTGAATGCTGTTATATTACAGCCGGGGGATTTATCCCGCGATAGACTGCCCACGCCTGTTTCATTGGATAAAATTGACGATGATTTTATCCGCGAAAATTTGATTAAAAAATTTGTTTATGAATACTTTTATGCGGTCCCGGATACAGAAAATATAACACAAAGAATGCGGGGTGATGGGACACTGGCGCGAATGTGTAATTCCGAAGTTTTTTCACAATGGCTCAAAAATACTGCGCCAAAAATCCAAGAATTATCATCTGGTAATATCTTGCGACACATTCATATAAATTCTGTATCGCTGCCAGCGGATAGTATTTACTATGTTATAGATTATGACATTGAAACATTCAGTGCGTCAAATGATGTCTTGCGTGCGCCGTATGTTATGCGCAATAATATAATGACATTAAACATTTCGTATGAACATGGAATTATTGAAAAATTTGCAAATGGGACAGAGTTTGATGTTAAACAATATCTGGAAAATGGTGGCGACCCTGCAAACATTTTCAAGTTTCGTGTGAATGAGGTCAGAATTAACGAATGATAAAAAATTGGAAAAAACTTTTTATCGTATGTACTTTGGTTGGCGTCTGTTTTTGCGTGCCGGCATTTGCCGAAGAAACCGACCCATTTATAATAAATGCGGCGCTGGGCGCGGACGCGGCGTTACCCAATGCGACCATATCCACCGCGAAAGAAATAGAATTTAACACAACTCCGCTGATGTTAAACGGGGGCGCATCTTTTTACGATGTTACAGATTTTGATATTGCGGGGGTGTATGTCGGAATGCCGTTTGAAGATGTCCAGACTTTGTTTTTTGAAAATGCGTCCTTGTATGAACCGCGCGAGAAAAATTCTATAACTTATACGATGACGACCGAGTGGCGATATAACCTGGACTATGAATGTCGCGAACAAGGAATTATTATTCCAGATGAACTGGAAAAATGTATTTTATCTGCTGCGCGGACGCAGGGGCTGTTATATCCATCAGAATTACATCTGGTTCGGACCGAGACGGGGGAAACGATTGACCTGTATTTTACCAGCAATGCGACCGACAATGTTGTTTGGCGCGTTGTATATCAAAATGATGTAAATGAATTACCGGGGGATGCGGAAAAATTTGCGGCACAACGTGATAATAAGATTATGGTATTCTGGCAGGGTGTGGTTGAAAAATTTGGTAACCCAAACAGCGGGAACGACAAATGGATTTCCAGCGACAATGCCTTTGACCCAATGATGACGGCGTATTATGGAATGTTGGATTTGGTGAATCAGGGTTTGGCGGCGGCGGACGCGACAAAAAATATAAACGATGCACGGGAAAATTTTCGGGCAAAACCTTATGCTTTTTAAGAATAGTTATTATTGGGGTTTATGGGCGGAATTTATTGCGCGAATATTTTTGCGTTTTCGCGGATTTAGAATTGTAAAATCACGATACATTACGGGGAAATTTACGCGGCGCGCAGAAATAGATATAATTGCACGGCGGGGTAATCTGGTCGTTTTCATAGAGGTTAAAAATCGCCCCAGTGTATCTGCGGCGTTTGATGCAATCACAATAAATCAGAGGGCGCGTCTGCGCCGTGCAGCGACAACATGGATTGCGCGCAATGGATGGCGTGGGGACGCGCGCTTTGATGTGATTGTTGTAATTCGTGGCTGGCGTGTAAAATGGTTTAGGAATGCGATATAAAAAAACCTGAATTTATTCCCATACTAAATCAAAAAATTTGTGATATAATATCGTTGTTCTGTAAAAAGCAGTTCATAAAAAACACAATCTGATAAAGGAGAGGATTATGAAAAAAATTTTAATGCTGGGGTTATTGGCGATTACATTGGCGGCGTGCGGTTCTCTGCGTTCCACAAATGAAACCTATTATGCAACATTCTTTGGTATTTCCATTGAAAGCCTGGTCTATGGCGATGGCTTGATTGTTGATAAAGTTGCAAAATTCAACAGCCCACTGAAATAATTTATTTTAGTGTGTAAAAAACCGCGGGAAACCCCGCGGTTTTTTATTTATGATTTTCATTATTTATTATACGTCTGGGATTATTCGGGTGATTGGCTAAATCAAAATACAATTTTTTGGCGCTGTCCGATAAATGACTAAAAAAATCTGATTTTATATCAAATTTTTTCAGGTTTTTCGCTTTTCTGTGCCGAAAGGACACATCCAATAGATAATCAACGATATGCTTTGTAATATGGATTCTCTGCATAAATAAGTCTGGGTCCATACTGGATTCAAACATACGAAATTCCAGCGTTCGCGTATTGCTTTTTTGTTTTATTTGTATAACGTCACCACCAACGCCATGCCGAAATATACTTTTATCTAAACTAAGTTGTCGGAAACCGATTGTATCCAAAATATCACAAAAGCCTAACATTGCGTGAGAACAAGTATAATAATCCCACCAGATGGATAAATTGTCGTTTAATTTAATTAAAAACGGATATATAAATTTTACAACATAATCAAATCCTTTGGTCAAAGAATAATGGATATGCATACCCGCGGTTTCATCAGGAAAAAGATTATATTTTTGCAAATCGATAAATAAATTGGCAATTTGTGATTTATTATTATTCAATTCGTTAAATGATAATGGTTTTAATTGTATTTCCCGACCATCGTCTGAACCGATACCAATAGAAGTATCCGACACTATACATTCAATCATATTATATTTTTCGCATAATTTATTTTGCAATTCTTTGGAATGTTCATAAATAGATTTATCACGGGATAAATATCCCGCAAATTCCAATTCCACACCAAAAAGTTCTGTTGCACCTTTTTTCATTACAAAAATAATTATACAAATATATAATAATTTGTCAATTATTTTATAACTGCGGTTTTTATCAGGGATAAATCTTCCTTTATCCCATCTATTTTTAATTGCAATTGCCCGATTCCTGATTCCAAAATTGTGGTCCTGTTTTCCAGCGATGTAATTCGCGCGTCTGATTTTTTAATCTCGTCAATGGCGCTGGCTTGTTGCGCAACCCACCAGATTACACCACCGACAAAGACAATTAAAAACCACGAATGGCGCAACGCGCCCAGCATCCCATCCTTATCCATTTTGTCCCCTCTTTATCATATTTTCAATTTGATGGACCAGTGCACGGTTTGCCTCTAACCCGCGCAACTGGGCGTCCGATGCGTCCGCCCCCAGAAATCTTTCAATTGTAATTTCACGCAGGTGTTCCAGAACCACGGCACCAGCCGAGGTTCCAAAACAACGTGCATAATTTTTCTCGGTTTCTTTTATATTTTTCATTATAAATTTTCCTCATTTATTTTTGCAATCGGCGCGACATAGCGCAGGGTTATATCCCCATGCAAAGATACATTTTCTATCAAGCCACGACGGGACAAGATATTTAATCCGCGCTCGCACAATGGGCGTATAAACTCATTCATCAGGCGACCGTATGTCGCGCCCAGCACACGCATCATATCCGCATTGCGCGCCAAAATTTCGGTCGCGGTCATCTCTTTGTCAGAAATCATTTGCAACCTATCCGCCATCAGGGTATGTAAAATTCGCGTCCGCAAATCCGATAAAACAATTTGCGAAACATCAAAATCCGCCCCTGATTTCAATGGGGTCAGTCCCGATGAACCAACTGCCTTTGGAATAATCGCGCCCGGGGTTAAATTTATATTTGATAAATTTATTACTCCGTCGTCGTCGGCCTGCCAGATTCCGCTGACCGAAATTGTCGCGTTTTTCAGAACCAGTTCTACAACCTTATTCGCGGTTTTAATATCGGGTAAGGCCCGCAGAACTGGACTGCGCCCATACATTTCGCCACTGGCCACCGACCAACGGAAAATAATATAAGGATTCGTTTCAAAGATACCATTTGCAACAATGTTATTTTCAATATCGCCGCCGCAATCTATCCATGCAACAAAATCATTTCCAATCAAGGATTGCACCAAATGCAACGGGGTAAATGGGTTGTCTTTTAACGACGCGCGTATATTCGCGGGCGGCGTCCATATTGGATACTTTTCCATAATTTCAATCGCCGGCATAACAGATGTATGAAAAATAGCGCCGTTTGTAATTGCGATATCACGCATTGGAATCGCGGTAAAAGAAAAGGCGCTGTCCGCGCCAATTGGATTTTCCGACATAAATAAACACGCCGTCCCCAAAACCACCAAATCCAGATAACACTGATGAATCGCGGTGTAAAAATCCGAATTATTCAGATGTGCGCGCAGTGCAAGCGTCGCCAACGCGGCAGTGTCTGCGGGCAATAATGGATTTTCAGGCTCCAAATTTATCCACGCGGATTCTGGTGGGGTCAGCAAAGAATACATTGACGCCGCCAGATTTTCCGCCGCGTCCCCCGCGGTTGAATCAAATAAATTTGCGCAGTCGTCATCCGCCGTGGGCAGGGTAAATTTCTGACACGCGTCCCAACGCGATTCCCAAACCGCGCGCGCATCCAATGCTTTTTTATAAAGTTGTAAAAGATTTTTATTCATACTTTTTCCTTTTTGTTTGTGATTTTTTGTTAAACATTAAATTCTGTCTTTGCCTGGACGGGGCGAAAAAATTGACCAGTGGCACGCAATGCCGTCGGCGCACACCGCAACGCGCCTGCAACCGCATCCAATCCATCATCATGCCCACCCACCGACATTGGTGACCAACCCAGCATTTCCGACAACAATGGCGTTCCGCGAACCCGCTCGTGCACCCACAATCGTCCCGTGGTCAGCAATGGTTCAATCGCGTCCAGAATTCGCGCCTCTTTACGCGTATGATTTACAACGCGGTTTATCACAACCCCCTGCCCCAGTTTAGTCGCCGTATCGCGCATAATTTCTGGCAAAGCGTTTCCCATACCATTGACCTCTATCCCAATCACCCGCGCACCATGCACCCGCATAAAGTCCAAAACATTTTCGCACTGGGTCGCCAATGGATGTGCATCATTTTCATCAACCGATAAATATCGCACATCGTGAATAAATGCACGCCTGTTTTTATTATCAGTGTAAAGCATTACGCAAACGCTGTTGTCATTACCATATCGCCCAGATGATGGGTCCCAATAACAGGCATAGCCAGTTATAATCCCCACTCCGTCCAATTTCGCAGTGCGCGCATCAAATTCACCATCGTAAAAAATAAGCGCCCCTGGGTCCAGGCGCGCCCGTTCTGACGCAATATAATCCAGCATCATTTGTGATGAAAAGTGTCGCGCGCCAACGCTGTCCCGCAACGCGTCTATTTTTTCCAACGGAAAGACCGCGGGCCACGCCGATTCTCCCACCGAATTTATAATTGGCAGACGAAACAAGGCATAGCCTCGCAAAAATGATTCAGCTGATTCGTTCATAATTTACAATTTAGAATATTGGAATTAAAAAATGCGCCACACGGCGCCCTTATTTTTTGTTGAAACTATTATATCAAATTTTGCAGAAAAAGTCAATCAGAAATTATCTGGGATTTCAGAAACATCAGGCGCAGCGCCACGCATAACCGCCGGGTTTTCCCCATAATCCATATCATCATCCATTGCGAACCCGTCCAAATCTTCGAACAAGGAATAATCCCCGCTGAATTTCGTCCGTATTGTGTCAGGTTTTCCATGACGATTTTTACCAATAATTAAATCCGCCTTGCCACGCGCAGCCTCTAACCTTTTGCGCCAATTTTCCGCCTTGTTAGTTGTGAATTGTTCGCTATGGTCGCCAGTATTTTCCGATGGGTCACGTCCTTGCAAATAATACTCTTCCCGATAGGTAAACATAACAATGTCCGCGTCCTGTTCAATAGAACCCGACTCGCGAAGGTCCGATAACAACGGACGCTTATCATCGCGCATTTCCACAGCGCGCGAAAGTTGCGACAATGCGATTACCGGCGCATCCAACTCTTTCGCCAACATTTTCAGTCCCCGTGTGATTTCAGATATTTCATTCACACGGTTATCGTTTTTACGCAACGAACTCGACTGCATCAGTTGTAAATAGTCAATTACTATCAGTGCAATCCCACCATATTTGCGCGCAATTCGCCGCGCGCGCGCGCGCATTCCCGCAACACCAATCCCAGGCGTATCGTCAATCAGTAATGGAACACTGGACAACGCGTCGCTGTATTGAGATAACCGCAAAAATTCTTGGTCATTTAATGACCCATTGCGCATAGAACCCGCCGGAATTTTTGCCTGGGACGACAACACGCGCGCCGCCAACTGGGACGCAGACATTTCCAGCGAGAAAAACACCACAGCGCCCGTAAATTTTTTATTCGCACGTCCCGACAAAATCGCATTCGCCGCATTAAACGCGATATTCAACGCAACGGTTGTCTTTCCCATTGCCGGTCGTCCCGCAATAATTACCAAATCCGATTTATGCAATCCACTGATAGACTTATCCAAATCACGCAATCCCGTGGTCAAACCCGATAATTTTCCATCAGCCTTATACGCGATTTCCGCCTCTTCCAGCGCGGTCCGCAACGCAGCGTCCAACGATGTTGCACCGCGTTCCACGTTCCCCGTCGCCGACAGGTCAAATAATTTCTGTTCTGCTGCCTCTATCTGTTTATCGGCTGGGTTATCCATATCTTCTATAAATGCGCCATCAACTATATCCTGACCGACGCTAATCAGTTGCCGACGCAATGCATTGTCATAAACAATCTTTGCATAACTTTCTACATTATAAACAGATGTGCCCGCCGCCGCCAATTCAGATAAATACTCGGTCCCGCCAACCGATTCCAACACACCCTGTTGTTCCAGATAATTTTTCGCAGTAATTACATCAAACGGGATACCCGCCGCAAATTGTTTTTCCGCCAAACGAAAAATTTCCGTATGCGCAGGATGTGAAAAATGCGACGCAGATAAAAAGTCAGAAACTTTTTCCAGCGCGCGATTATTCATCAAAACCGCCGCCAGAACGGCCTGTTCGGCCTCTAAATTAGTTGGTAAAGTTTTTTGATTAAATTCCATTGCGATAAACATACAACAAGAATTTTATTTTTCAATCTTTTTTTCTTGCAATTGTCATAAAAAATGACTACCCTTTTTGTCAAGCGAACCAAAATAAATAAAGAGGTTATAAAATGGCATGGGAAGAAATCTGTTTTCCAAATAATTTACGAAATTTGCGTCTGTCGCGTGGAATAAAAATGACCGAGGTTGCAAAGAAAACCGGTGTATCCCTGTCCGCAATGAGCAAAGTTGAAAAAGGTGTCCGCAGATTAAAACAAAATCAAATTCTGAAAGTGTGTGATATCTTGCAATGTAAATTATCAGATATATTTATCAAGGATACAGACGACAAGGCCGAAGAATGGAATGCCGAAATTCGCCGTCGCCTTACCGAAAACGAAGGCTCGGGGCTAAAAATTTTTGGCGCTGGGATTCACGCGCTGCGTCGCGCAATAAAAAAGACTATTGCGAATGCGGCACACGATGCAAATATGACTTTGTCTGTGTATCATAAAATTGAAACCGGTCAGCGCGAGATATTTGAAAATGAATTGGAACCATTGGCGCGTGCGTTGGGTCACAGCGTGGAAAGTATGTTCCAAACAATTGCTGATTTATATAACGCTGGGAAACTGGATAAACAAATTGACCGGTCTGTATCGCGCGTACGTAATGCGTTGCGTGCAGATATTGTTGAAAAAGGCGCGGATATTGCTGGAAAACTTTACGGCGCTGATGTTTATGCGGCGGTGCGTAAAAATATGGTCCCTGTTTATGGGCACACATCGGGTAAGCATATCAACTTTATAAAGTCCGACGAGAAAATGTTACAAATAAAAAATCCAAAAGAATCGGGCGATGTTTATGCTGTCCCGGCGCCAGTGGGTCGTTTGGGGCAGTTTATGCCGAAAAACGCGTATCTGTTTGCAGACGCTTCACAGATACCGGTGGCGGGCGATTTGGCGGTATTACTAGATGCCGATTACGCAACGATAAAACCAGATTCATTGAACAAGGCCCAGGTGGTAATGCTGGATACAGACCAAAATGGGAACTTAGTCGGGCGTATGGCGGATCCGGATGAAACAATCACAATAAAAAATCCGCGTGGTAAATTACACAAAATTATTCAGATTGTCATAGATTAAAAAGGGACAAAGTGAGAGAGAATAAACCTATTACAGAAAAAACATCTATTACGGCGCAACGATTGTTGAACCTGTATCGCCAGGCGCATACAATTGACGGCGGTTGGGCGGTTGTGAATAATATATTTGTTCGCGATGCGAATGCGGGGGTTATTGCTGAACTGATTAAACTGCCTAATGGTAATAAGTTATCAGAACACATTAAAAATTTACGCGATGGGAAAACCCCAATGAATGGGATAGAGCGTGAGTTGATGCCATACGGAGGTATGATGGATTTACGCCTGCGCGTGGAACAAATTTCTGATTCGGATTTACAAACTTTGTCAGAAGCATTGTCGGAATTTCAATCTGACCCAGAACATATAAACCAAATTCGCGCATTACCTTTTGTCCAATCGTTTGGGGACAAATGGATTGTAGGGGTCCGTGCTGCATTGACTGGTCGCGATGATTTATTGGAACAATGGAATCATGTTGCAACTGCGGCGCGCGCGTATGAGTTATGGAATCACGCGTATGCGATAATGACACCACCTATTTCAGAGCGGGCGCGCGCCCAGATACAGGCCGAATTATCAGAGTTTGAAACTTATCTACCGATGTTTGGTGAAGACGGGGAAAAACTACTGGTAAAATTACGCACATTTATCAGCAGTATGTAAAGCGAAAAATAAATGATAACGACTCTTTAATTCCGCGCGTAAAAAACATTATCCACCACAATCCATCCACGCCGATTCCGATTTCTCCAAAATCTACGCTCAACCGATTGAATCTGTCGAGCTATCCACCTGAGCTGAGATTACGATTTTTACGGATTGAATTTCCAAACTTATATGTGTAATAATATGAGTATGAAACAAGCCATTATTGTTTTATTGTTTTTACTTTCAACAAATTGTTATGCAAGTAATGATTGCAGTATTTATGCATACTTGCAGAACTTTTCAGAAAATATCGCAACCATTCAAACTAAACGATACATTATTCGTATAGATGAAATGCAAAATGGCGATTTACGATATGTGTCTTGGAAAAATAAAACCATAACAGATGAACCAGATTTAATTTTATACGATGGCGTATATGAACATGAGGGGAGTTGGCCCAATGTTTCGTATACTTTCCGTAAAGATGATTATACATATAAGATATATAGAAATGGGGTGCAGGACGAATTTGACAATCCTTATAAATATAATTTAATAATTTATCGAGGAACACATAGAATAATGAATTATGGCGGCAATGATTATAAATGTAATTAGTTCCTATCATTAAATAGATTCCATTCAGCATCTCTGCGATTATTCAATCCTCTAGATACAGAGCCACCAGATTTATTCCATGCTTTCCAAGCAGATTCTATTGTAGGATATTTAGTGCTAGAAAAATTTGAGTCATTTAAATATTGTAAAAGAGTTGAATTTTCAAAAGCATTTGGACCAATATTATATGCCAACGCAACAAGAGCATCAAATTGAGACTGGGTAAGTTCCGCTTTTACATCAGATTTTACAATATTCTCAAATCTCGCGACATCTTGTGCTAATAATCTTTCCGCATGCTTTTCAGTAATACCATTACTAAACTTTTCACCAGGTTTTAATAAATGTCCATACCCAATGGTTGCTCCCTTTGGTAAATTATTTTTATCACTGACAGGTTTTCCAGTTTTATCATCATAAATCACATGTTTGCCATTTTCTGTAACTTTGCCTTCTTTCTGTTTTAGAAAGTTCAATCCTTTTTTACTTATATGATGTGGTTTGTCTTTTGTATTTTCATCTTCATCATAAGGTTCTGTCCAACATCTACAATTTGGATGTGGTAAATCTGGTATTTCGTCCTCTGTAAAAATCTGTCCTGCTAAATCTGCACATTCATCACAGGCATCGTCTTCGGCACACCATATATATTTTGAATGGTATTCGTCATTAAATTCATCAGTTTCCGGTGCTTCCCAAGAATAAATATCTATATTTTCGGTTCTTATATTTCCATTTTCATCTATAACTTTGATTATTTCTGTGTCAATTTCTGGCTCTGTATTTATTATAACGCCATCGGGCAAATCTTCATTAACTTCATCAAGCCATTCATCGATAGCATCCATTACCTCATCATTATTATCTTCAATCTCATCACAAATTTTTCTAAAAGTTGCTTCATCTACAACATCTGAATCAATAGTTTTTCCAGATGCGTCATACTGAGCCGCACCATGATATCTAGCATTAAAATAATTCCCAACTTGTTTTGATGTAAAAGAATCTTTAATCGCATATCCAGCAGATTTCATCAATTTCTCAATACCTTTTAATAATTTAGCCATAATTTTTCCTTTGGTTTTGATAAATAAAAAAGCCGTGCGAAATGCACAGCGGTTATAAAAAAAACGGCGGATAAAATCCACCTTGTTTAATAAAATTATTATATCAGAAAATATGTTAAAAATCAATAAGAATCTTGGCGTGCCCGACAGAACTCGAACCTATAATCTATACTTTAGAAGAGTATTGCCATATCCGTTAGGCCACGGGCACATTAAAAACTTTTTTCAAAATTGAATGCCGATAAAAAACTCCGATGCGCGCAACTTTTCTATATAGCAGGCGATGTAGCACATATGTAGCAATAGAACCCCAACAGCGCCCAACTTCTCGTGCCACACCCCAACTCTATCCTGCCTTTCAACGTTTTTTATATTGGTTGTTCAATTCCTTGATTGAAATCTTTTTGTATATTATCCATTTCCCAAGTTTTGTTTATTTTAGTATTTATAGAATTAAATATTTTTATATGAAATTTCCGCTCTTTATATATTTTACGACTTGTATTAAAAATAAGAGCAAAATATCTTGAAACGAATAATAATTCTAAATCTACCATATTTTTTACATCTTTTGGATTTGCAGGTTTGTGTCGTTTTAACGCCTGAATTACAGATTGATTTGGTGTAGCAAATTGAAGCGATACATTAGAGTGATTATTACGTGCTATTGTTCCTATAAAATATTTTATTTTATTAAATGGTTTTTTGTGGCTAGCTAACAAATCAACATCTCTAATTATATATGTCAAAATACGTGCATACTTTTTATCTTCTTTTGATAATGTAGTATAAGATTTATCAAGGTTTAATTCTTGGTCAACAAGTTCCTTCTCGGTTTTTATATAATTTTGTACAATAATGGGATCATCAGAGCTATGGTGTAGAATAGGAATTGTTATAAGCGGATTTATAATTCCGACATTATGCAATATCTTAACACTCGTTACACCGTGTGGTATTTTATTTAACTCTGTTCCTGTTTCTATGAAACGACCAATGTCATGATATAAAAATATGATCTTTCCTAATTCTAATAATTTGTCTTTATTTAAATATTCTAATTCTGAATCACTAGAATTTTTTATTATTTTTATACCATATTTCTTAGCGCGAAGACAATGCCATTTATTATATTTATAACCCCTGATAAGTTTGTGCTTATCTGCAAATTTGAAAGCATGTATAATTGCCTTATGATAAATACGAAAAAAATTCCAAAGCGCTATGTAATTTTTCATTGATTATTACGTATAATAATATGGTTAAACCATTTCTCTTGAAAAGAGATTTGTTTTTCTATGGTATCATTGTCAATACTTACGCCATCTGGCACAACAATAAGTTTGTCATCGTTATCATTTGTTCGATGAATTACAGCAATACAACGTCCTGTAAATTCATTAAGCGGAACTCTCACTCCAAGAACATATACATCAAGTTCTTCACCATCACCAGATATGGTATTTGGAATAAAACCGTAATTGGTTTCATATATATAACCCCATTTAGGATGTTTTGTACCAAGCGGTCTATCCATTTTTACTTTTACGATTTTTCCTATATAATTTTCTGTTATCATCTTTATAACTCCAACATGATTATTATAACATATTGTATAGTGTTTGTTGTAAACAAAATTTATTGACATATAAAAAATTGGTGTTATTATATTTCCGATATGGTATATTTTATAAAAAACAATAATTTTATAATTCTAACAACTCCGTCCCCAAAAACGCATCGAACCGCGGAAGAAAATCTTGGGCTGGGGTATCTCGCCGCGATTTTAAGAAATAATGGTTATAATGTAAAAATTATAGATGGGTGGTTATCTGGTATGACACCATTTGCACTTGCTGAAAACCTCCTACAAGAACAAACTCCTTTATTCATCGGATTTTCTGCATACCAATCAAATATAGCGCAAGCAATTGAAACTTTATCTATTATAAAAAAGTCCAAAAATATACCATGTATTGTGGGCGGGTTTGGTCCAACTTTTGCACCAGAACAATTTTTGCAAAACGGATTTGATTTTGTAATTCGTGGCGAAGCAGAAGAATCCATTTTGGATTTAGCAAATTATTTCAATATAGAAAGTGACTTATCAAAAATTTCTGGATTGTCATACATACAGAATGATAAAATTATAAATAATCCAATAACACCAATAACAATTCAGTTAAATGATTTGCCATATCCCGCACGTGATACGATGCATATGGCGATGCAACGCAGAACACCCGTTCATTTATCAACGGCGCGTGGCTGTTCCGGCAGTTGTGCTTTTTGCAGTATTGCATCATTTTTTAGGTTATCAAAAACTTGCAAATGGCGAGGAGAAGATATTTCGCGAATAATTTCAGAATTGAAATATCTTGAAAATATGGGTGTTAAACACATTAAAATCATAGACGATTCTTTCATAGATGGCACCCGCAATGAAAATTGGTGTAAAGAATTTGCAGAACAAATCAGAGCAAACAATATAAACATTCATTTCCGTGGTTCTATTCGTGCCGATAAAGTATCGCCAGATATAATTAAAAACCTTAAAGAATCGGGATTTTTCTCGTTTTCTTGTGGCATAGAAAATTTTGCGACAACTGCATTAAAACGAATGAGCAAATCCGCATCTGTTAAGCAGAATAATTATGCACTGAATATTTTTCGCGATAATGATATTTACGTCCAGGCAGGACAGATATTATTTGACCCATATACTACCATGTCAGAATTATGGGAAAATTATCATTATATGCAACATTATGATTGGATTATCAGCAAAGGTATTTTTACAGAAATGTTTGCGGCATCTGGCACGCCTTTTCAGAACAAAATAAGCAAACAAAATGCGTCAGTATCAAAAAATACAAATCTTGGAAATTATTCTTATAAAATTCAAGATAAACAGGCGCAGCAAGTATATAATGCTTTGAAATTGTGGCATACCAGCAATATGCGATTATATGACAAAGCAATTGACCCATTGACATCACCAAAAGCATTAACCCCAGATGAAATGAAATTATTTTATAATGAATATATGAAAATACATCATAAAGATTTGGAAGTTATGCGAAGTATTTTAGATATAGTTGAGTATGCAGGCAATAATACAGAAGTTATGCAATGCGTATCAGATGCACTTGAAAATAGTAAAATTATGTTTGGTCAAATAGAAAGTAATATAGATAACGCATATAAAAAATGTGGCATTATTTATGATGCTTGTGTCAATCCTTTTATAAAAGTGGGGCAAAGATGACTTATAATCCATCAGAACATTATATAAAACGTGGTCCGACAAATGAATTTGGGAATGCACCAGAAACGCCGTCAAAAATTCGAAATGTCGGTTGGACACTTGGAAATTATTGTCCGCATAAATGTAAACATTGTTATTCGGCATCTGCACGGGCTCGTGGCGCAAATATGACAATAGAAATAATAGACAGAATAATTGAACAACTCTCAGAGAATAATATAGAAACGGTAAATCTTGGCGGTAATGAACCAATTTTTACAAATGGAACAAATCCAAACGATTCTTTGCTTCCATATATCATTGAAAAATTATCAGAAAAATATATAGATGTTGGGATTACAACAAGTGGCGACACATTGCTTTATTTATATAAAAATAAGTATGATATTTTCTATAAAATAAATGATTTTGATATCAGTTTGGACTCGCCATTCAAAGATGAGCATAACAAAAATCGCGGTGATGATTTATATGATGATGCATTGAAATGCCTAGAAATATGTAAGCAGGAAAATAAACCGCACAGCATAATTATGACGGGTATGAATTGGAATTTTACAGAACGACATTTAACAGAATTGATGAGATTGTGTAAAGAATATGATGCATTCATCAGAATAAATACTATGAAACCGATGACTTCTGTTCAAATGAAACAAACTATGCCGTATCAACAATTTTATGACGGATTTAATTTTCTTATGCAAAATTGCTATACAATTGAAAATGGGGAAACAATTTTGCGTGATTTATCAGACACGCAAAATACTAAAAGATGTCCGTGTGGAATATCCAGTTTTCGTATTCATTCTATAACACCAGATGGTAAAATTTTTGTATCGCCTTGTGTTTATATGCATGACTATAAATCGTCTTTGGATTTACTGACCAATGATTTATCAGATATTATAAATTCTGATGAATTCAAAGTTTTCAGACAAAGAAATGCAAATCCACAAATGATAAAAGGTTGTGAAAATTGTGATAAGGCAAATATCTGTGGCGGTGGTTGCGCCGCACGCGCATATTTGCATAATGCAATAAATACAGGCGAAAAGTCGTTTTTATGTAAAGACCCGTATTGCCCCAAAGATTATAATTCTGATAAGATAAAAACACTGTATCAAGATTCAGAAAACAGATTGGTTCATATGGATTATCTGTGTACTTGGATAGGAAAAGTAAAATGATAGATTACCATTTGCATTATACTGGTTCGTTGCCACATTCGTATGTATTTCATAATTTGACGATACAAAAACCAGAATTTTTAGTAAACAATAATATAAATTCTGCTGCTGATTTATCTGTATGGATTAACCGTCAATTTAGTAAAAATTATATTCAAAACAGAGTTGTTTTTAACAAGATTTATGAATTATTCCAATCTGTTTCTAAACCCAAAGACGAGGCGTCCATTGTTGATACATATAAAAATGGAACTTATGAAATTGCAAACTGTGTTGCAAACAATGGTATAAAGAAATATGCAATTGTTGCGGGACCTACAACCGAAATAAAGACAACAATTGACCGATATGTTGGTATAATTCATGGTTTTAAAAAATCCGAAATAAAATACGCGAATATTTTTGGAAAAATTATAATAACTTTTATTCATGGTAATGACGGTAAATTCAAGAACCTATCCGATAAACTATTGTGCGATATTTTTGATTGTATTAAAAACGGAACTTTCGCGAACAGAATATTTGGTTTTGATATATCGGGTTATGAATATCCAGATAAAGAATTATTATCTGATAATATAAATCTTATAAAAAAAATCATAAATATAAATGATAAATTCGGATTAAATCTTGATATCGGATTACATGCTGGGGAAATTATAACCACCACACAAGATGACAGAAATTATGATGATTATTTTACAGAACTATCAAAATTAAATATAAATACAATTCGTCATGGGACATATTTATGGCATAATAACAAACGCAATATTTTGCAAAAATTTGCGGGGCGGACAACATTTGATTTATCGTCAAAATCCAGCGTGTTGCTTACACCCGCAAAAACAATACCATTAAATTTATTTAATGAACTGGGCATAGATTACAGATTGGGACGTGATGACCCATCAATTCTTAATAATTGGCAAAGATAATCTATCTCTTATGCTGAATAATTTCGGATATTACAAATTCTGATACATCTTGTTTTGTCATATTTGTAGTATCCAAAATCAACAAACCTTCGCGTTTTGCAATCTGGCGTAATTTCTGATTGAACGGAATTTGAAATTCTGGTCTTTCCCATGGGGAGCGCTTATCTTTTGTGCGTTCAACCATTCTTTGTTCGCGCTTTTCGTCCGATACATCAAGTAAAATGCCAAAATCTGGTTTTGATAATCCAGAATAATTTACATGTGTTTCCGAACGCAGCGCGGATTCATTCACATTATTTAAATTGTCCAAAGTATAATTAAAAGCCTCTGTCGAATACAGATATCGTTCTAAAAATACATTCTTGCCAGAA
>JAISHM010000012.1 GCA_031262525.1 Rickettsiales bacterium
TTTATCATCTATTTCAATAACCAATCCAATAGAGGCACAGAAAAAATCAACTATGTAATTCCCAATTATTTTCTGGCGGTCAAAATCCAATCCCAGCAATTGTTTATTTTTTAATTGGTTCCAAAATAAGGCTTCGGGCAGACTGCCCGATTTACGATTTTCTTTTGCGCGTTCAGTTAAATCGGGATTAAAAGGTAAATTGTAATATCTTTGTGAATTTCGGGCTTGGCTAAACCACCCCGCGGCGTTGCCGCACTCCTCCACAGGAGGGGAACTTTTTACCAGACTATTAAAATACTCTATACCGCGGGCGACCTCGGTCGCGGCGGTTGTCCCCTGGACCATCGTGGGATACAACAACACCCGAACCGGCAATCGGTCGCGCAGTTTATTTATTATGTCTTGGAATGCGGCGCCGGTCGGGCTGGTCACAATCCCGATTGTTTGTGGAAAGCGAGGCAATGGCTTTTTCCGAGACGCATCAAATAATCCCAATGCCGCCAGTTTTTGTTTGCGCTCTTCCAGCATTTTCAGAATCGCGCCCGCGCCCGCCATTTCCAAGGACGACACAATAATTTGATAATTACTGCGCGCGGGATAGGTCGTAAATTTTCCGGTTGCAATAACCTCTATCCCATCGTCCAGGTTAAAGGGCAGGAGCGTTCCCCGCCAGATAATCGCATTGATTGCCGCGCCGTTGTCCTTTATCGTCATATAAATATGACCCGATGAAGCGCGTGTAATTTGCGACAATTCACCACGAATTTTTATTCGCGAAAAAGCAGTTTCAACGACATTTTTTAATAATGCCGACGCATCCGAAACACTGAAAATAGTATCCGCGCCCACCGCAGGTTCTGGTTTATTCATTCTTTATCACCTGACTTCTCTGTCAAAGGCCAACGCGGACGCGGGGCAATCGGTTCGCGCACTAGGTTTCCAATCCGAAAATTTTCAATCCCCGCCCATGCAATCATTGCCCCATTGTCTGTGCATAAGTTCAACGCAGGTGCAGCAAACGCCAATCCGTGCGCTGCTGCTAATTTTTCCAGTTCGCGCCGAATTGCAGAATTTTTTGCGACACCACCCGCGACCACAATTGTCTTTGGTGCGGTCGCAATCACGCGCGGGTCACGCAAAGCATTTTCCAATCTGTTGATAATACAATCCACCACCGCCGATTGAAACGACGCACAAACATCATTGGTATCAGCATTTGGATTTTTTTGTAATTCTGTTCGCACCGATGTTTTTATACCCGAAAAGGAAAAATCGCACCCTGGCTTATCACATAACGGACGCGGAAAATTAAACGCGGTTGCGTTGCCGCGGCACGCGCATTCATCAACAATCGGACCGCCGGGATAGGGCAATCCCAACATTTTTGCGACCTTATCAAAAGCCTCACCCGCGCTGTCGTCCAGGGTTTGCCCAATAATTTCATAATCACCAACACCGCGCGCCAGTAAAATCTGGGAATGACCGCCCGATGCCAACAATAATAAATACGGAAACTGGACATCATTCGTTAAACGCGGAACCAATGCGTGTCCCTCTAAATGATTCACAGCAACCAACGGCTTATTCAATGCCGTGGATAATCCCACCGCAAACTCCCAACCAATCAGCACCCCACCAATTAAACCAGGCCCCGCAGTTGCGGCAATCAGGTCCAGTTGATTTAATTCTAAATTTGCATCCGTCAGTGTTTTTCGGACCACATCGTCAATCGCCAAAATATGCGCGCGCGCCGCCAATTCAGGCACGACACCACCATATTTTTGATGTTCTGGGATTTGCGAATAAATTATATGAGAGAGTATATTCCGGTCCGAATCAACAATTGCCGCGGCGGTTTCATCGCACGATGATTCAATTCCCAAACAAAGAATCTTTTTATTATTTTTCATCACTGCGCAACGCAATCCCAACAGAGCATAACGCGGCCGCATCACGAACCTTTACATTTCCAGAATCTGTCATCTGTGCCATTTTTGTAATACACTGGGATAATAATTCGGAATTTTTCGTGTCGCCATTTGTTAAAATATCAGCTGCCGTAGCGCGTCGCGAATCCGATGCGGTCAGCCACGATTTTAATGACGCATCTTCTAAATTACTATGCGAACGCAAAATCATAAAAAATGCACCAGCCACCAAAATCAGCGCGATAATACCAATAACAAATTTTCCATGATTTTTAATAGATTTCATTTTTATCCCTCCTGTATTTATTCACATTTAATCAGCCACAGGTCATAGTCCGCGTCTTGCAATGGATTGTCCCCAGGCTCATTCCGATTCATCCAACCGCTGAAAATTTTATTACCGCGTTTTTCAATTTCAACAAACATAAAAAAGTTTTCCGCCGTGTATGCCGCGGTTTGCTTACAAGTTCGCACCAATACAGATAGATTTTCAATTTGTGTTGTTTGCCCGACCGGCAATGTAGCGGTTTGCGCCTTGCCCGCGCTTTTATTCATCACACGCACAACAGCGGTATCTTTGTTTATATATTCGTCCGCGTGCGCACCGCAAAATACAGCGGCACAGAAAATAGAAATCATAAAAAGTTTCATTATTTTTTTCATATTTTTCTGTGCCGATGTGATTTATTATTTTTTTGCTTTTTCTGCCGCAGTCGCGCTTAAATCTTCCACGATACGCGCCTTTTTCCCAGACAATTTACGCAGGAAAAATAATTTCGCGCGACGAACCCGACCAATTCTGGATTTTTCAATTTTCTCAATCGCTGGGGACAATAACGGGAATTTGCGTTCCACGCCGATACCAGACGATTCCTTACGCACGGTAAAGGATTGGTTTCCATCGCGTGCGATGACGACACCCTCGAACAATTGGGTGCGGAATTTATCACCATCTTTGATTTTTACATAGACTTTTAATGTATCCCCGGCCTTGAAATTAGGGATAGTTTTCCCCGCCGCCAGTTTTTCATTTTGTTTTTGTTCAATTTTTTTAATTATGTTCATTTTCATTTCCCTTTATTAAATCTGGACGCCGCTCTTTTGTTATTGCATCCGATTGTTGTTTCCGCCATCTTTCTATGTTGCCGTGATGACCAGACAGCAGGACTTCTGGGACACTTTGTCCACGCCATACTGACGGACGGGTATATAACGGCCATTCCAACCCGCCGATTTCAAAACTTTCGTTTTCGGTTGCGGCACTTCCGCCACCGACTACATTATCACACAGCCGAACGCAAGAATCAACAAAAACTTGCGCGGCAACTTCGCCACCAGACAAAACATAGTCCCCGATGGATATTTCCAGCATATTGTATGCGTCAATGACGCGTTGGTCAATCCCCTCGTATCGCCCACAAATCAAAGTATAGTTAAGTTCCCCTCCGGTAGATGGGTGCGGCAATGCCGCGGGGTGGTTTAGCCAAGTTTGTATTTTATTCTCTAAATACTTTGCTGCGTCTGCTGGATTTTTTAATACTGATTCTGCGCTAA
>JAISHM010000020.1 GCA_031262525.1 Rickettsiales bacterium
CGTTGTATCAAAATTTGTTAAAGGATAAATTTAATGAAAAAAACTGGAACAATGTGAAATTCCTGGGAAAAGTGCTGTTTTGGTTGGCTGTTGTTGTGACGATTTTGTTGCATTCTCCGAATTCGTATCGCGGTGTAAAATTAAAGGGCGCGACAGGGGAATATATTTTGTGTGAAGCGTCTGACCCAATGTCTAAACCAGTGCATGCAAAAGCGGTGCTTGCGGGGGATTAAAAAAACACTTGACGCGGGGGGCGCGGATTTCCTATTATTTATACAACAGGAAGGATAAGCTCCCTGAAAAACCTAACCTTAGAAGGAGAAACATTATGAACAAATTAGAACTGATTGAATTGTTGGCGTCCGAAGTTGGCACAACCAAGGCAATGGCGGGGGAATTTTTGGATGCGTTCATCAACGGCGTTACAAAAGTTCTGAAAAAGAAAGGCGAAGTTCGCTTGGTCGGCTTTGGCACATTCACAACCGCAAAACGCAAGGCGACAACAGGCCGCAACCCACAAACCGGTGCGTCCATCAAAATCCCTGCGTCCACACAGCCAAAGTTCAAAGCAGGCAAAGCATTAAAAGATGCAGTGAACAAATAAGATTTTTATCTTATAATGAAAAAATCCCGCTTGCGCGGGATTTTTTTTTGCCGTATAATAACACAGACACTGTTAGCAAAGATTATGTGAAAAACGATGGCTGGGTAATTTTTGACAAGAACAAGGGTTTTTGCGCGGAATGTATAATATACATTCAAGAAAAAATCCGCAGTTATTGGTAAAAATTTACGCCACCCCGCAGGGGCGCTAATCATAAATGGCTATCTGCTTTTATAAAACTGCTAATTGTATGGCATACAATGTCGCATTTTTATATCGCATCTAACCATTTATTATTGCGTCGTTTTTACAGAATCTTTTCTAACAGTGTCTGATTTCAACAAAAGGAAGGAACAAATGGCAACAAAAAAACCAATTAAACGCAGCGCACCAGCGGTTAAAAAAGTACCTGTGGCGCAACCAGAAATGCAAACCCCATGCGGATGCGGATGTCATCACCATCATGGGCGTTGTCTCAAAAAATTGATTATTGCGGCGATTATTTTCGGCGCGGGATATGCAACATGTCATTTTGTGAATTGCGACAAAGGTATGCATAAATTCCGTGGTGAACGTCATATGATGCACGAAAAAATGTTTGTTGATGGATGTCTGGACACAACAAAAATTGAATGCCCAAAAATGGCAGAAAAAGTTGCAACGGCGGACGCGAATGCGGACGGCTGTATCACCAAGGAAGAAATGATGGATGCGAAAAAAGCGATGCGCCCAGAAATGAAAAATGGTGAAAAACCAATGCCACGCGGCGATAAACCAATGAAAAAATAATTAAAAAAGTTGGTAAAAAAAAATCGCGGTTTCCCGCGGTTTTTTTTTATTTTTATTTCATAGTTGGGAACAGGACGACATCGCGCAGGGTCGGCTGATTCGTCAGCAGGGACACCCACCGGTCAAAACCAAACCCCAGACCCGAAATTGGCGGCATTCCGTGTTCCATCGCCAACATAAAGTCTTCATCTAAATCAACAGATTCGTCATCACCCGCGGCCTTATTCGCCATTTGTTCTTCGAAACTTTTACGTTGTTCAATCGGGTCAACCAATTCAGAATACGCGTTGATAAGTTCCGCGCCCATCACAATCAGTTGGAAATTATCCACGCGCCGTGGGTCGTCATCGTTGCGTCGCGCCAATGGGCGTGTAAATGTCGGATAATTAAATGTGATTGTTGGTTGAATTATTTTATCCCTAATTTTCCGCTTGAAAACATAGTCAATAACCGCAAACGGGGATTTTAATCCGTCCAGTTCGCCCGCAGGAAACAGACCAATTTTTGCAATATGTTTTTTCAGTGAGTCCGCGTCTGTAAATGCCAAAACATCGGTCCCCAGTAATTCATTCATTGCCGCCGTATAATCTATTTTTTCATAGCGCGAAAAATCCAGCGCCGTTCCCTGAAACTCAATCTGCAAAGAGCCACAAATTTCCATAACCAAGTCCTGGACCATTTTCCATGAAAAATCTATATTATCGTTATAATCCCAATACGCAGCATACCACTCCAGCATTGTAAATTCTTGCAGGTGCATTGCGTCCATACCCTCGTTCCGGAAATTTTTTCCCAATTCAAACACGCGGTCAAAGCCCGCCGCAATACATTCTTTTAACGCCAGTTCTGGCGCGATACGCAAAAATAAGTCAGTATCCAATGCGTTATGGTGTGTGGTAAAGGGTTTTGCCGCCGCGCCACTGGATACAGGTTTCAAGATTGGTGTTTCTACTTCTACAAAGCCCGCCGATTCCAAAAAGTTGCGAATAAAACGTATCATCTTGAACCGCGCCAGCATCGTGTTTCGTGTTTCCGCGTTCGCGATTATATCCAAATAACGCTGGCGATAGCGAGTTTCTGTATCCGTCAATCCGTGGAATTTTTCGGGCAATGGGCGCAACGCCTTACCCAGAATTTCATACGCAGAAACATTTATGGTCAATTCCCCAGCGGTCGTGTGGTAAAGTTCGCCGGTCAGCCCAACAAAATCACCCAAATCAACATTAGACTTGAAAAATTTATAGTTATCTTCACCCAATTCATCACGCGACATAGAAAATTGAATTTCCCCGTCAATATCGTAAATCCGCCCAAACATCAGTTTTCCCAACCAACGCAATGCGGTAATTCGTCCCGGAACGACAACATTGTCGCCGTCATTTAATTCGCGTGTTTGTGCGATTGTGCCGGTGCGGTTAAATTTATCTTTCCAAACAACGCCATCGCGTAATTTTATATTTTCGGCCTTTTGCAGGCGCGCGGTCAATTCATTAGTTGATAATTTTGTTTGGTCCGTCATAGTTTTTTCCCTTATTTTACTTAGACAATGATAGTAAAAATTATACAAAAACTGCGCAAGATTAAATGGTTAGATATTTTTATAAAAATGCGAAGTTGTATAATATACAATGAGTATTTTTATAAAAATAGGTAGCCTTTTAAGATTGGCGCCCCTGTGGGGTGGCGTAAATTTTTATCAATAACTGCGGATTTTTTCTTGAATGTATGTTATACATCCTACGAAAAAAACCTTGTTCTTGTTAAAAATTATCCAGCCACAGTTTTTCGTATAA
Source organism: Rickettsiales bacterium (assembly GCA_031262525.1). Lineage (GTDB taxonomy): Bacteria > Pseudomonadota > Alphaproteobacteria > Rs-D84 > Rs-D84 > JAISHM01. Next base: position 3,187 of record JAISHM010000020.1, read on the forward strand.
TCTTTGCTATCATTGTCTTTTAAATAATAAACTAAAAAAAACTTGATTTCAATATAAAGTTGTGTAAGAATAGCGCTGGTGTGCGAGCGTAGCTCAGTTGGCTAGAGCGCAGCCTTGCCAAGGCTGAGGTCGAGGGTTCGAGCCCCTTTGCTCGCACCAATTAAAAATTCCAAAAAATCACCCCAACAAAGTTTTGATATAAATTCGGGCCATCATAATCAAAAAGCAAATAATCACAACCACGGGTATCAATAACTCTATCCTGGATATGGATTGGGTGCGATTTTGTGTTTTTAATCTGTCGTATTCATCTTGTTCTGCGGTATATAGTTGAACGGGGAACTTGTATTTTTCTTCAAATTTTTGGATTACGCGCCATTTTGCAGAATTTAATCGCCGATAAGATGTCAGTAGTTTTATCCACAGCATATCCATTAAAATTCCAAACAACATCAGTATTACAGGATTTATAAAATTAGTATCTTTTAACCCAATAATCGCGGTATTCAGTGTTACGAAAAAAGTAGTAATTTGCCAACGGCGTTCAGATAAATCTTTGCAACTTTCAACATAGGAATTGTATATTTGCGCCTCGGCCACGGTCAGGTTTGATACGGCAGCGGTCGCTGCGGCAGCGGCATCTTTCTTTTTTTTGCGCTTTATTTTTTACCTTGGATTTGTCTCCCACCGAACAATTTTTGCAATCTGTTTTATCATAATTTCCCCCGATTATTGTTGCCGATATTATAACAAAAAAAGACATTTATTCCTAATGTAAATTGGTGTCGGCGGATGGTGGTTGCGCGATGTAAATTTCCCGCCCTGTGGGGGCGGGGGGACTATATGAAACAAAATAAGAGTTGTCCATTATAAAGGACAATTATTTTTGTAATGAATTTCTTTTAATAAAACTTTTGATAAATGCGGTAAAATCCATTGCGCTTGTTATATCGTTGTTTGGAACCAAAGCAGTATATTTAAGATGTGGCAAAGACAAAGTATATTTATGTGCGGTTTTTACCGGGTTTAACTTGGTATCTGTATTACAAACATAATTTCCATTTTTTAAACCAGAATACGCTTCGAATAAAGGTTCTGATTTTATAGCGGATTTTAACTCTTTTGCAAACAGGTGCATTGTTGGACAGGTTTCAACAAAACCATTAAAATTACACCCAATATTTGAACATTTCGAACATTCTATAATATGTGGGTTGTTATTTGATATATCTTTTCCATACCTATGGAATAATATCTCTAATGACAATTGCATATTTTTTGTGGTTTTGTTCATAACTATTTCCTTTTGATAAAAGTGGTCGGAGTGGCGGGGTTCGAACCCACGACCTCTGCGTCCCGAACGCAGCACTCTACCAGGCTGAGCTACACTCCGATATTACAATTGCTGGGTATTATACAACCGGCAACACAAAAAGCAAGGTTAAAAACGCAGGCGAACCTGCGTTTATTATTTCACAAATGTTCGTTTGTAATTTTTTTCGTTGATTTTTACTGGATATTTTTTCTGTAAAAAATTCATATAATCGTCAGATACCATTTGATTCAACATTGTGGTTGCCGTGCCATTGTCTTTTGCATTGCCAAATGCCCCCAGATTCTTTTTTATATCCAAAACATAAAAAGTATTTTTATCGCGCACTATGGTTTTCGTGCCGATTTTATTCGCGAACGCAGCATTCAATACCGCCAATGGTGCGCCAGTTGTGCGTCCAATCGTCGCTGTTTTTTCCCCGAATTTTTTGCCGTCGTTCGCAGCGGTCAGCAATTCATTCGCGTGTGCATAGGCCTGTTTTTCTTGCTCTGCTGTGCGCCACGCAACCACCAATTCTGATTTTACCGCGTCAAATTCTGCATTATGTTCGGGTGCGATTTTATCAACCCGCACAATTGCAAAGCCGTTTTTTGTTTCCAAAATTGCGCTCTCTATCCCCGTGTCCATCGCGAAAATATCCGCCGCAATCAAGACATCGTCCATAATTTTTGCGCCCCGTGAGATTGGTTTCGGTGCTACAAATTTTCCGCCGAATTTTTTCGCCGCCGCCGCCATCGGCTCGCCACCAATCAACGCATCTTCCAAATTTTGTGCCCGTTTATACCCAGCGTCAAAGGCGTCCGGAGCGCTCATTTTCGTGGGTATCAAGACATAGGATACCGAACGCGATTCCGCAATTTTCTTTGGATTTCTTGCGTATGTTTCACGCAGTTGTTCGTCTGTTGGTTTTTTTGCAATTTTATAGTTGCCAAAATTTACAGCCGTGTATTCAATTTCGCGTCGCGCATTTTGTGTTTTATGCAGCGCGTCCGACATAAATTTTGGTGCTGTAAATTTTTCATTTACCCCTGATAAAACCATCTGGCGCAAAATATCGCCGCGAATTGAATTTGATAATTGTTCCTCGGTCATTTGTGCCATCGCCAGGGTCATATCATATTTTGCTATGTCAAATTTTCCGCGAACTTGAAAGGCAGGTTCGGACTTTATAACATTCGCGATTTGCGTGTTGGACACCATCAGCCCCAGGTCGTCCGCGCGCTCCATCAGCATCATCTGGGTCGTCATACGCGTCAGGGTTTCCATCATAAAATTATGACGCAGGCCGCTATCTGCAAAAATTTGTCTTTGTTGGTCGCGGGGCAGGGCGGACATAATCCGACTTTGTTCCGCTTCGAACGATGCGATTTTCAGTGGGCTGTTCCCAACGCGTAAAATAGAATCATCAACCCCAGAATCCCCAAAAATCCAGCCCGCGACGCCCCAACCAACAAAACTGAAAATCAATAACCCCATCAGGATTTTTGTTATCATTTTATCATTCATCTTTCTTAAAAATTCTAGCATTTTATTTCCTTTTCCGTTAAAATAGACTTTGGTTATACTAGGGGAATCATAATGAAAAAAATAATCTGTGGCAACTGGAAAATGAACGGGGATGAAAAATCTTTACGTGCGATGTATTCGGCGCTGGACGGGGTAAAATCCGAACATGAAATTATAATTTGCCCGCCATTTACGTTGTTAAACATAGGCGCACCCAAAAATGTATCGGTTGGTGCCCAAGATGTCAGCACCCACAGCGCTGGCGCATTTACAGGGGAAGTCAGCGCGGAAATGCTGGTGGCGACGGGGGCAAAGTATGTAATAGTCGGTCATTCCGAGCGTCGCCAATATCACGGCGAAACCAATGAAATTGTTGCGGCAAAGGCGCGCGCGGCGGCGAGCGCTGGTTTAATCCCTATAATATGTGTTGGGGAATCTGCAAATGATAAAGATTGTGGGGACGCGTATGCGGTTATTGAAACCCAGGTTCGTGGGTCCGTGCCACCAAAAATCAACGCGATTATCGCGTATGAACCTGTGTGGGCAATTGGCACGGGACGCACACCAACCAGCGACGATATTTTGCAAATACATTCACGTATTGCCGCGTTATCGTCAATGCCTATTTTATATGGCGGGTCGGTAAATGGGGTAAATTCTGGTGAAATTATGGGGCTGGAAAATGTTGCGGGTGTATTGGTCGGGGGGGCATCACTTGACGCCGAAAAATTTATCCCTATAATAAATTCTGTAAATTAAAAGGAAAAAACGATGGATGAAAAATTGGAATCAGTAAAAATATCGGACGCTGTGGAAAATGAAGTTGATGTGGAATCGGATGCGGTCGCAGATACCGAAAATCAAATTATTACAGAGTTAAATGATAAATATCTGCGCGCAATGGCAGAGTTGGAAAATACCAGGCGGCGCGCGGCAATGGATGCGGCGGCGGCGGCGCGGTCGCGCGGGATTTCAGTTGCAGAAAAGTTTTTACCTTTGTTGGATGCGATAAATTCTGCATTGGTGCATAATTCGGAAAATGCAGATTTTGTAGTGATGGCGCGCGCAGCGGATGGGGCGTTGGAGACTGCTGGGATTACCCGAATAAAATCTGTTGGGGAAAAATTAAATCCAGCATTGCATAACGCAATACAGACAGAAAAGTCGGATATGGAACACGGAACAATTACCCAAGAGTTGCAGTCTGGATATACTTATGGGGACGCGGTTTTGCGCCCCGCGATGGTGGTTGTAGCCGAGTAGTGGTTAGTGCGCTCACTCCGTTTGCTTTTTCTGGATTATAATTAGTAAAAAAATCACGTCAGAACCCGACATAAAATTCCCGCCCTGTGGGGGCGGGTAAGTTCCCCTCTTGTGAAGGGGTGCCCCAACGGGGCTGGGTGGTTTAGCCAAGGTCAGAAAAAATATCAATTGCTCACTTGTCCTTTATAAAGGACAACGATAGTATTAAATCCCTGCGGGGCAGTGGATACCGGCCTGTGCCTGTATGACAAAAACTTTGTTTTCATTTATGAGTTTATAAATAATGAACTTATAAATAATGAATCTACAGATTAAAAAAACTTGTCCATTATAATGGACAAGTTTTTCTTATGGTATTTAGATTTTTTTTAACTATCAACTGCCAACTATTAAAAGCGGGCAAAGCAAGCGTGTCAGATACTAATTAAACTCTGAACTTTGTAAACTATTCCAACTACTATTGTCCCTTGTAATATGCGCGGTCTTGTATGCGGACACAACCATTATTTCCACAGACATTACTACCTTCTTTTATATAACATTGTCTGTCATTTGTTGCATTCGCATCCGCACGCCGACCCCCAGGACACGCTTGTTTTGTTCCGTCGCCAGGGCAATAATGCCGTTCTGCGCAATCTGTGCATACCCCGTTTTCTATGTAATAACCTGCGCCACATTGAACGCAACTGGGGGTGGCAGTGCCATTGTTTTGGGCTGTATAGCCACTATTACAACTGATTGTAAATAAACACGCTGGATAAGTATTTGTATCTGTGTCATATATTGCATTATAACTGGTGCTGGTGTTACCAGCCCCATTAGTAGTAATTGTTCCATTAGTTAGACCCGTCAAAGTGCAAGTTTTATAGCAATCTGTGATTGCATCGCTGCCCTCGGCGGATGTGCCCCCCAATGGACAAGCCTCAAAGCCTGCACTGGTTGCATAATTATCTTGATTGACAGAAATTTCAGAATCACAATAAGACCCCGCGGGGCACGCCGTGCAAGCATTGGCGTCCGCGTCCCAATAAGTTCCCGCCGCGCAGGTCAGCGACCAGTTGCAATTTATGCCTGGATTAGTCCATTCTGCGTCATCGGGCAAACC
>JAISHM010000009.1 GCA_031262525.1 Rickettsiales bacterium
AATCCCAAAAATCCCATTACAAAGAAACATACGATTGCGCCCAAACTGGAATATCCAGTTATTGTTGCAACAATCAACCACTCTATACCGCTGACCATAAAAATAAATGGATTTATCATTATAACCGAACCGAACAAAGCGGACACCCCCTTACCCCCACGGAATTGCAACCAAATCGGGAAACAATGACCAATAATCGCAATTAAACCCAGAAACGCTCCGAAATTATCACCCACAAACATCAATCCCAACCATACCGACAACATTGCCTTACCCATATCCAGCAACCATACCGCGACAAATCCACCGGTCCCCAGAACGCGCCCTGCATTGGTCGCGCCGGTACCACCACTACCAACCTTACGCAAATCTGTCCCGCCAAATAATCGCGCTAGAATTAAACCAAACGGGACAGAGCCCAATAAATATGCGACTAAAATCAGAATAAATTCGGTCATTTTATAAAATCCTTTTGACTTTTGATGATTTTACTATAAAATAGACCCGAACTGCAAGGGTGCAGTGAATAAAAGGATATAAAAATGGCAAATCACAAATCGTCCAAGAAACGCATCTTGGTCACAGCGAAAAAAAACGAAATAAACACCGCGCGTAAATCTGCGGTTAAAACAGCAATTAAAAAATCTTTGACCGCAATTGCGGGCGGGGACAAAGCAGCGGCAGTGGCGGCAACACGCACAGCGGAAAGCAAAATTATGAAAGCGGCGGGCAAAACAATGCCAAAAAAACGCGCCGCGAGAAAGGTTTCACGTCTGGCAAAAAAACTGGACGCAATGAAATAATTTAATGAAATAATTTATTTTTGAAAAAAACAATCCGCCCCCGCGGATTGTTTTTTTACCGATGTTGTGTGTTTCTTTTGATGTTATATTTTTGTGCTGTGTATGGCGCGCCAATGTCTGTATCAGCACTATTCGTGATTATGCAATTTTTATCGCGTTTGCATTCATCAGCAATTTTTTCGGATGGATTCACCCAAATTTTTAAGCCCTGTGAAGTATTTACCATCGCCGTATCGCCGCTGCTGTTTCCACCAGCAATCAGTGGCGCGTCCTTTATAAATTTATGAATATATTCTGCCTTTCCCCCATGGCATGAAAAAGGTTCAAACACCTTATTTGTCATAATTCCATTCTTTACAATACCGCGGGAACCAACAACATTTTGCAGGGGCACACCAAAATACTTATTCACCACACCCTGATACACAAACTGGGGACTGCAAGTTATCGCATAAATTTCATAACCATTATCCATCAGTTTTTTTACTAAATTTTGCATTTCTGGATAAACCTTGCCCTTATACTTTTCCCCCCAAACTTTTTCACCCAGTTCGGACATTTGACGGGGCGTCATACCCGCAAAAAACTTTACCCTATTTCGTGTATAGGTATCGGACGATGTATCATTCGTTTCCGTCATATATTTTATAACTGATTTTTGCACATCGGATAAATTTTGTGTTGCTGCCATACTCAACATAACCTCGTCCGCCAGGTAATAAGGCACCTGCCCCATCAGCGTTCCATCAACATCAAACACCGCAATTTTTCGCGCGTCATTTTGGTGCGCCGCCAAAAAGTTATTTATAATTTCATTATCAGATATACTTTTTTGTGGCATTGGGAATAAAAAATACAAGCCCAATAGAATTACAATGATTAAACCAAAGCCTGAAAATATTTTTTTCATTTTTTCCCCTTGTTTCTAGAACAACCATAAAAAAAAAATTCCGCTGGCGCCAGCGGAATTTTTTTTTATTTTCGCGGGAATTTAACCGCCGATTGAGCCGCCGCCAATTTCGCAATTGGCACACGGAACGGACTGCACGAAACATAGTCCAAGCCCGCACGATGGAAAAATTCCACGGATTCTGGGTCGCCGCCATGTTCGCCACAAACCCCCAGATGAATGTCGTGTCCCTTGACTTCTCGCGCCATTTTGACCGCATTCGCGACCAGCGTCCCAACGCCCGCCACATCTATGCTGGCGAATGGGTCTGCGACATAAACACCACGCGCGCGATATTCGTCCAGAATTGCGCCCGTATCATCACGCGACATCCCCAGGGTTGTTTGCGTCAAATCGTTTGTGCCAAAGCCGAAAAATTCTGCGCTTTGCGCGATATCCCCCGCCAGCAACGCCGCGCGTGGCAATTCAATCATACAACCGACCTGATACTGGACACTGGAATTTTGTTCCGCAAAGATTTGTGCCGCAGTTGTGTCAATAATGCTGCGCACTATATCTTGTTCTTTCTTGGAACCAATTAGCGGGATTTCAATTTCAGGGTGAACATCTATCCCGTTCGCCGCGCACTCCAACGCCGCGCCCAAAATTGCACGTGTTTGCATTTCGCAAATTTCTGGATAAGTAATTGCCAATCTGCAACCACGATGCCCCAACATTGGATTTTGTTCATGCAGTGCATTTGCGCGTTCTTTTACAAACTCTACCGACTTTCCAATATGCGCCGCAAGTGCAGCGATGTCTTCGTCTGTGTGTGGTAAAAATTCATGCAGAGGTGGGTCAATTAAACGAATAACCACCGGCAATCCGTCCATAATTTTGAACAATTCTACAAAGTCCGCCCGCTGATACGGCAACAATTTATTTAATGCGTTGCGCCGGCCCTCGGTCGTCTCACTCAAAATCATTTCGCGCATATCCATAATACGCGACGGGTCAAAGAACATATGTTCTGTCCGCGCCAAGCCAATTCCCTGGGCGCCAAAATCGCGCGCTTGCGCGGCATCACGCGGAGTTTCCGCATTTGCGCGCACCTCTAAATCTTTGATTTCATCAACCCAGTTCATCAGTGTGCCAAAGTTTCCGGTCATTTCAACCGATACGGTTGGCACCGCGCCGGCAATAATTTCGCCACGACCGCCGTCAATTGAAACCCGGTCTCCTTCGTTTATTACTGCGCCCGACATAGTCTTCATAGTTTTTGTTGCATAGTCAATTTTAATATCCGCGCTGCCCGAAACACATGGCGTTCCCATACCGCGCGCCACAACCGCCGCATGCGATGTCATACCGCCGCGCGCCGTAATTACACCCTGGGCCGCGTCCATACCTGCAATATCTTCGGGTGATGTTTCAACGCGAATTAAAACAACTTTTTCGCCATTTGCCGCCCATTGTACCGCGTCCTCGGCATTAAAGACCGCGCGACCAACCGCCGCCCCCGGCGACGCGGGCAAACCCGTCGCGATAATTTCTTTGTTCGCCTTTGGGTCCAACATCGGATGTAATAAATGATTTAATTGTTCCGCACCAACACGCAAAATTGCTTCACTTTTATTCAGCAAACCCTCTGCCTCCATTTCAACTGCGATACGAACCGCGGCGGTCGCCGTGCGTTTTCCATTACGCGTTTGCAACATCCATAATTTTCCATGCTCAATCGTAAATTCCATATCTTGCATATCTTTATAGTGATGTTCTAACTTTTCACGAATCGCAACCAGTTCCGCATACACAGATGGCATTGCCTCTTCCAGTGACAAACGCCCGCTATCGTCTTTGGCCATTGGTTGTGGTGTGCGAATTCCCGCCACGACATCTTCGCCCTGTGCGTTTATCAAATACTCGCCATAGAATTTATTTTCACCAGTCGCCGGGTCGCGTGAAAAACAAACGCCAGTTGCGCAATCGTCGCCCGCATTTCCAAAAACCATTGCCTGGACATTGACGGCTGTGCCCCAATCACCTGGGATATTATTCAATTTACGATAAGTAATTGCTTTTTTTGACATCCATGAACCAAACACCGCACCAATCCCTGCGCGCAGTTGTACCCATGGGTCCTGTGGAAATTCCTTGCCAATCGTCTTTCCAATTTCCTTGAACTTTTGTGTCAGTTCTTTCAGGTCATCGGCGGTCAATTCGTTATCAAATTTATATCCGCGTGATTCCTTCATCTGTTCCAAAGTATGTTCAAACAGGTCAATATCTGCGCCCAACACAACATCGGAAAACATCATAATAAACCGACGATAAGAATCATACGCAAAGCGTTCATCATTTGATGCGCGCGCCAAGGCAACAACAGATTCATCATTCAATCCTAAATTTAATACCGTATCCATCATACCCGGCATTGAAACACGCGCGCCACTGCGCACTGATACCAATAATGGATTTTCTGTATCTCCGAATTTTTTACCCATAACCGATTCAATATGCGCAATTCCATCGCGCACCTGGTCGTCCAGGTCGGCTGGATATGTTTTATCATTTTCATAATAGTATGTACAAACATCAGTGCTGACGGTGAATCCCGCGGGAACCGGAACCCCGATTAAATTCATTTCGGCCAGATTCGCTCCTTTGCCCCCAAGTAAATTTTTGTCCGCTGCGCCGCCTTGTGCCGCGCCATTTCCAAATGTATAAACCCATTTGCTCATTTTATAACTCCTTTTGTGCGGAAATTATATTAAAGAAACGGGAAATAAAACACAAGAAAAAAACGCGGCACAGCCGCGTTTTTTTTACAATATGGGTTTTGATTAGAATTTATAAACCGCGCCCAATTTCCAGGTGGAATCACCCTTGTACTGGTCAAAATAACTATCGCTGTTGAACATAGCAACTGCACCAAAATTGCGATTATATTGCAAATCCAATGCCCATGTTTCATTCAATGTGTATTTCACACCGGCAATCGCCATACCATCTATTTGCAGACCATCTTCTGTTTCATCGCTGAAATAGCCAATTGACTTTATCCCTGCACCAATATATGGTGTGAATTCGGTTCCTGTGTCAAAGTCGTATGCGACTTTCGCAGACAACAAACCAAAGTCCGAGCCCTGGTCAGCGGTATAGTAAAGGTCAAAATTTGTTGATGTGTTATGGCTGATTGTTTTGTTCATAATATCCGCCTCTAAACGAATACCATTTTCAAACGCATAGCCCAATGCCAAATCCAATTTTGTTGTGTCAAACATGCTGACGCCATCGCTATAATCTGTCGCCAAATGACCCGCCGCATACCAACCCGCATTCGCAGCAACCGGCAGCGCAAAAACTGCAACCAAAGAAGTTAAAACTAATTTTTTCATTTTCAATCCTTTCTTTTTTGTTTATGACCAGATTATTTCTGGTCCCTTTTATTATACTTTATATTAGGAAAATAATCAAAATTACTTTTATAATTTTTTATAACAAAAAATCACCGCAACTGCGGTGATTTTTTTTAATTCAAAGGCGCGCCCCAATTCTGCTGGATATTTTTTTCCGCATCCATTGGACTGACCAAAATTTGCGGCGTCAGCATCACGACCAGCACATCGCGTTGTCCCGTGGTATTTCTTGACCCCGACAACGCCATAAAGTCTGGGTCGCCCATTCCATATCGCGTGTCATTATTGCTCTGTCTCTCGAAACCCGACAAGACCAAAATTTGACCCGATTCCATAATTACTTCTTGCATAAAGGAACGCTCTTCCACCTCGGGTAATTGCAGTGTGACGCCCGGGCTGGTCGTGCTGCCCCCGATGGTTTCAGAACGCATATTTATCAGTTCGCGAATTGACATACGGAACATCAGCAACACGCGCCCATTATCCATAACATTCGGCAACAACTGCATTGAAAATCCTGTTTCCAGATTTTCTTGGTCAACGGTGCTGGATTCAACCGTTGTAAAGTTGCGCGATTCGAATCGTTTAATATAGCCCGTTGTTTTTGTATTAGACACTGGCGCAATCCGATTATTACGCGTTGTAACACCAACATTTGTTACCAGAGACACCTTACCCTGTCTGGCCAGCGCAGTAATCAGTGCGTTGCTACCCTCTATACTGGACAATTTTCCATTTGATGCGCCCATCGCATTTTGCGCCAAAACCGCGACACTTAACGAACTGGAATCGGTCAGCCCCAAATTACCCGTTGGCTTTGCCGTCAATGTCAATCCATTCGCCTGGTTTATAGCCGCACCCAAATCCAGTCCAAACGCAGACGCATTAGAAATTGAAACCTGTAAAACCTTTACATCTATGGTAATCAATTGCGACAACCGCCGATTTTGTTTATTTATGTATTCATCAACACGCGCCAATACCGACGGAGGCGCCGTCACCGTTATCGTCCCCAAGGACCGCGACACATTATATTTTGCATCCCCGCCAATAATGGATTCCAATGCTTTTTCAACTTCTTCCCATTCGCGCATATTTGATTCCAACGACACCTGGTTTCCATCTTCGGAACTGATTGAAGACTGATACGATACATCCGTCCCCAGTGCATACAGAGTAAATGTTTTTGTCTCGGTTTCATAAAACACAATGTTATTTTTATCATAATACCACAGCAAATCTAAATCTGTCGCAATCTGATTCAACAAACCAGACATAGCACCAGTATAAGAAATCCCCATTGTCCGTTGTAATTTATCAGAACTGACCTGGCCGTCTATTTTAACCGGTATCCCCGTGATTGAATATAAATTATTCGCCAAAACTTGCAGAGTTACAGGTTCGCCCAACATAATTGTTAAACCTGTATCAGTCTCGAATTCCCGTGGTAAATCATTTTTATGCTCCAAGACCATACTGGAACTGCCCAGCCACACCCCATCAGATGTTGAAACCGTATCTGTTGAAACCTTGGCCTTTGGGCTGCGCGACATTTCAAAAGCATCGTGCGCATTTGTAAAATCAGTATCCACCGCGCCCGCAACCTGACGCGATTGTTCGCGCGCACAACCCGCCAAAAACACCACTGCTAAAACCAACAACAAATTTAATTTTAATATTTTTTTCATATTTAATCTCTCTGCTTCGCGATTTTATTATTCTTCATTGGTGGTTATTACCAACACACGATTTCCCTTGTAAAATTTTGCATACGGCACAGGCATTGCGCGACTAAAATTACGAACCAGCCCACTGGCCACATCCATAAAACGCCCCTTGAACACCGCTGACGCCTGGACTGGATATTCACGTGAAGTATTCCACACCAGGTCCCAACCTTCTTTATCCGCCCAGTCTTGTAAAACACTGCGTAATGTCTGACCCGACGCAACAACCCATGAACGCACAGAATCCGTCGCCGCGCGCACCTCTCCCGAATCGGATGACACAACATCAAATTCCGCATCGTCCGCACCAGACCCAAAATTATTATAAACCGCAATATCATGGTCGCTGTATAATCCGCGCGGAACCCGATTTGATTTGGATACTGCCAAAACCGCACCGCCATCATCTTCCATCATTTCCATATGCATCAGTGGCATTTGCGCGCTTGCATTTTCCATATTAAAACCACCAGATACTTGATATGGTTGGGTTAAATCTGCCCCACCCGACCAAAAGCCCGCATCACCACGCCCATTAAAATTGTTTTCAATGACAACCTCGGCCTCTGTCTCGCCATCAATACGAACATTATCCGTCCGCACAACCGCACCGCCATCCATATTAAAACGCACATCAGCGGCATCACCAAATTCAGGCCACACACCTGCATCGGTTGTTGCACTATCAGATGCAAATACATATCCACACGCACATGCGAACATTACAAACATAAAAAATTTCCGGAACATATATTCTTCCTTTCCAATTGGTTATCCCTATTCTAGCAATTTTTACGAATCATCGTCAAGGATTAAAAATTATAGAAAGTATATTATTTTTATGTTAAAATCTGGCAAATAAATAAAAAGGCAAAAAATGAGCGCTGAAATTTTACACTTTATAACAATCGGAATCTGTTTTATATCTTTTATTATGCTGATTTTTTTGTTTATAAAAAATAAAACCCTGACATCAAAAATAAATTATTTATCCACAGGGATTACAAAAATACAATCCTTGCTGCGCGCACGGGGCGCAACAAACGCAATCGCCGAGAATACCGAAATTATTTACCAGGACCTGTTGCAACAACTGATATCAATTGCAAATGCCGCCGATATAAAACCACGCAATACGGCCGAGCATCCCCTGTGGCAAATCGCGGGCGCGATTATGGATGAATATGCAAAAAATCCGTATGTATTGGAACAAATTCGTCGTGCAATAAAACTGGACTCATCTGTGGCGCGCGCCGCAGAAATCTATAATAACCATGCAATGAAATTCTTGGAACATTTGGAAAGTGTAGATACAGATGGGTTATTGACATCTAGTTTCAGGGATGGATTACTGGGTCAAACAATGACTTTACTGGCCCAGGCATTGGCACTGGCGGAATAATTTATGGCATTGGACCAAAATACAATTTTGGAAATATCAGCGGCACGCAACGAACCAAAATGGCTTTGTGATTGGCGATTGGACGCGTTTTTCAAATGGCAAAAAATGACCGAGCCCCATTGGGCTGAAATAAATTACAAGGCACTGGATTATAACGCGATGAATTATTTTAATCGCGCAAGAAAAATAGATAATTCCGACCTGCGCGAAACATACGAAAAAATGGGACTACCCAAATCAGAACAAGACGCGTTATTGGGGATGGCGACAGATTTAGTTGTTGATTCAACTTCGGTCAATACCAGTTATCGGACAGAGTTAGATAAACTGGGGATTATATTTTTACCTATGTCGGATGCAGTGCGACAATATCCGGACCTGGTAAAAAAATATCTGGGGTCTGTGGTATCAAATTCAGATAATTTTTTTGCAGCGTTAAATGCGGCGGTATTTTCAGATGGGACATTTGTTTATATTCCGAAAAATGTAAAGTGCCCGATTGACCTGGCCAGTTATTTCAGAATTGAGACTGCCAAAATTGGTCAGTTCGAAAGAACGCTAATAATCGCAGATACGGGCGCATCAGTTTCGTATTTAGAGGGTTGCAGCGCGCCGCGCCGACCAACCCATCAACTGCACAGCGGGGTCATAGAAGTTGTCGCTTTGGATAACGCTGAAATAAAATATTCAACGGTCCAGAACTGGGCGCCCAGCGTTTATAATTTTGTGACGAAACGAGCGCGCGCTGAAAATAATGCATCGGTATTTTGGACCCAGATAGAGGTAGGCAGCGGCAAGACTTGGAAATACCCATCAACTATTTTAATGGGCGAAAATTCGCGCAGTGATTTTTATTCCTTGGCGATAACACGCGGGGAACAACAGGCAGACACAGGCACAAAAATGATTCATATCGGAAATGGCTCGTCATCAAATATAGTGTCTTATGGAATTGCATTAGAAGATTCCAAACAAACTTTTCGCTCGTTGGTGTCGTTTTCGGAAAATACATCGGATGCAAAAAATGCGTCAAAGTGCGACAGCCGTATTATCGGAAACAATGCGGTCGCAAATACATTTCCAACAATTATCCATGGGAATGGAAGAAATAAACAATCGCACGAGGCATCAACCGGCGCAATTGACCCGTCTGCCCTGCACTATTTGGAAATGGCGGGGATTGAAACGGACGCTGCGACTGCGTTGATTATAGGCGGCATGGCGGCGCCAGTGATAAACAGATTACCAATGGAATTTTTGGTAGAAAGCAAACAACTGATACAAATGGCATTACAATGTTAGAAATAAAAAATTTAAGTGTAAATTTTGGCGACAAGCAATTATTGCGCGATGTAAATTTATCTGTGGCGCGTGGGGCACGACATCTGTTACGCGGGCATAATGGTTCGGGAAAAACGACCCTGGTTATGACAATTGGCGGTGCACCAGAGTTTGAGATTACGAATGGCGAAATTATTTTTGATGGGAAAAAAATAAATAATGAAAACACAACCACGCGCGCGCTGATGGGAATTTTTACAGGTGCGCAAAATGTTCCAGAAATTCCGGGTTTAACAATAACTAGTTTTCTGAAACATTCGGCTGCGGCACATCATCACTTTGATACGGGACGCGACCTGTCTATGGGGGAATTTTTACAAAACTTAGAGTCTGCGCGCACGCGTTTGGATATACCAAAAGAATGGTTAAATCGTGGGATAAATGTTGGCTTTTCTGGTGGCGAACGTAAAAAAATAATGTTGTTGCAATTGCTGATGATACGCCCAAAGTTTGCAATTTTGGACGAGCCTGATTCCGGTGCAGACGCGGCTACCCAACAACTGATTGCAGATATTATTACTGAAATGCCGGACACAACCTTTTTAATTATTTCGCACCAGGAAAAATTTGTGCAATTGCTGTCTCCGACCGAAATATCTGTTTTGTCGGGTGGTAAAAATATGATAGAATAACATTATAGATAACGGAGAAAATTATGGCAAAAACAACAAAAAAAGAATCAACACCAAAAACATTCATATCAAAATGGATTCTGAATGCACCATTAAAATTTGCAATTTTAACAACTATATTTTTATGGGGATTGCCATGGTTGTCGGATATAATATTTGGTTCGTTCATTAATATATCAACACTGGTTGCGTATATTATAACACTGATAACAACGATATTTATGCTGTCGCGATGGACACCAAATGACGCATTGGATAACAAAAGTTTTATCGCATTAAACATATCGCAACTGCTATCTATATTTATTACAACGATGGCGATGGCATTACTATCTTTTGTAATTTTCCCAATACTTGGACAAAATGGTTATATTATAATGGTCAGTGTAATTTTAATAACAATGATGATTTTGTTTATGTTTGCGAACCTGTTATTAAAGATAAAGACTTTGTTTTGTCGCGCACGAAACCTGGGCATAGAAAAATGGAAATTATGGTTGTGTATCCCTTTTGGAATTGAATTATTATGGTTCCCCGGATTTTTATTAAATGACTCAAAAAAGCCAGTATTGACAGCACGTGCGAAATGGCTGGGGCGTTTAACCGAGTGGGTTATAAAAAAGCCAGAAAATACATTTATGGCCGCGATGACGATTATCGTGCTGATTGGAATATTTTCATTAAAGTCATTATTATGGTCGATCCTGTTTATCGTATTGGCGGGGCTGTTATCTGTGATGATTATTCGCTCACGCGGGACTAAAACAAACATCGGCGGAATTTATACATGGGGCGCGATGATATTGAATTTGTTGGTTATTGGGTTGTTGGTTTATGGATTTTATTTTGTATCCCAGCAAAAACCTGTTGTCATAGACGAACAAATTCAGATTACTGAAATTGTGCCAGACGCAACCACAGAACAACCAACACAAAAATAAACGATGAATGGAATTATAATTTTTCTGGGGATTTTGCTGATACTGGTCGTGGGTAAGTCTGTATTTATACCACTGATTGTTGCCGCATTTTTGTGGTATTTAACAAATTCTATATCCGCGTATTATCGCCGTGTTATGCCATTCGGTAAAAAGTTTTGCGACGCGTCGGGAACAATGTGTCTTATATTTGATTGGACGGCGTTCAGCGCTGCGATTGCGACATTATTGGGTTTGTTGTATATTTTTGTGGTCCAGATAAAGCCTATGTTTCGCGCAATCAGTGCCCAATTGCCGACGATACAAAATAACCTGTTTTCATTATCAACATATATTTCGGATACATTAAATATAAATATAAATCCGTCTGTGCTGCCTGACTTGGCGGGGTTAGCGGCGAATGTAGGAATGTCAATTGGTGGTGCTGTATTATCATTTGGAATGATTTTAATTTATCTGTTGTTTATGTTTATTGAGCAAAGCAGTTTCAGAAATAAAATCGCGGCGATATTCCCAGACACAAAAAAGTTTCGGAAATGGTCATATATATTAAATTCAATAAATACAAATATGAAAAAATATCTGTTTATGAAAACATCGGTCAGCGTGGCAACTGCTCTGCTGTCTTATTTTTGGTTAAAATATCTGGGGCTGGAATTTGCGGGTGTTTGGGCATTTGTGGTGTTTATTATGAATTATATTCCGACATTTGGCGCGATAATATCAACGGCGATGCCGATATTATATGCGGTTGCGACAATCCCAGGGTTGCAAATGCCGATTCTGATTTTAATTGGGCTGGTTTTAATTCAGATATTGCTGTCCAATATCATAGAGCCTAAATTGACCGGCGACACATTGAATCTAAGTACCTTGGCGATTTTGATAAATTTGGTATTTTGGGGAATGATATGGGGCGCGGCAGGAATGTTTTTCAGCGTGCCGTTATTGGTTGCGACATTTGTAATTACGGCGCAATTTGATAGAACGCGATGGATTGCGGTCTTGCTATCTGCGGACGGAAAAATCCCGGATAAGGAAGAATAAAAACTTTAAAGAAGAGAGAAAGAAATGAAAGCCAGAACCAAAATAGACACATCTATAAAATTTCGTTTATTAAAAATAGTCCTGATATGCGCGGGATTGGTTGGCGCATATTTTATTGGACATTCAACAAAAATCCAACAAAACTATCCAAAACCACGGGATACATCTATTGGGACAATGCCATTACCAACAGATACATGTGATGCGATTGAACAAATTTTAATTGGAAAATTAACCCCAGAAGACATCAGAAATTCAGACATACAAACATATTTCAATAACACCGAAATTTATAACACCTTATTTAAAAACGGATGTGATAACAACAAAGACACTTGGCGAGATTATGCAATTAGAAATATGGACATTGCAAAGGGGCTATTACCATTATATGGAGCCAGGCCAGATTATTGTTATTTGGCACAATCATATTATAACATCGGAATTTATGACAAGGCATTATCCATAACCAAAATGCCAGGATTTGATAAAAATTATTGCCCAGAAGATATACAAAAACTGATTGAACGGATGAATCCGACCCCAATAACCCATACGCCAGAAACTGATATTATTACAAATGAATAAAAATGCGGGAAAACCCGCATTTTTTTTATTTATTTAACAGGTTCTGAAATACTTTTAACCCATTTATCATTACCGGCGTGGCATAATGCAATAATAAAATCTATGAATGACCATATTCCTGTTACGATTATTCCAATCAAAGTTATTGTTAAAATAGTCATCGCAATACCCTGCCCTATTTTTCCAATATAATATTTATGCGCTCCAAAAACCCCCAGAAACCACAATAATATAAAATAAACCCACCATTGTTTTTTATTAGAATTTGCTTTATTACTTGGGCAGCCACAATACGGACATTGGTTTGCTTTATCACTAATTTTTTTACCACACTCTGAACAAAAAATCATCGCCATCTTAAATTCCTTTATAAAATAAATTTATATGCGGCAGATACGATGTTTTGGGTGGTCCGACGTGTATAAAAATACAACACAAACCACTATCACCAACCACCATCACTAATTTATTGTCCTGTCTGCCAATTACGCAACTCTTCTACACCCATATCCCACAGGCAGTTTTCACGAATTGCTGTTGAACTTTTGGAAACTGATGGGTCGAAACTGGGGTCGCGTCCCGCATCCCCGCCCGATACACCACGCAATATCTCGTTCAATGTCACGACATTACGACATGTGTTTTGGCTGGCGTCTTGTGAATTATCGCAGTCATCCGAATCCAAAACATCTATGACTTTTTTAATTCCATTACCCGAATTACAAACCATTGCTTTATAACAACTGGGAACATTCAATGTCTGGGCGCAATATGTTTTTACACGCGTCGTGGTCCAAGACGGATTGGATTTTTCCTGGGTGTTATAGCAATCCCAAACCTCGCTGATACAGGTGTTAAAATCGGTCAGTGCCGCAGTCGCCGCATCCGAGATATTTTGTGCCTTTTCCTGGGCAAATTCCAATCTCTTTTGTTGCAGCGCTTGTGTCGCTGCAATTTTGCTGTATGCCATATTTGTTGCCTGGGTCTTTAATGCTTCGCCATATACATCACAATCAGCATTCGCGTCCAGCGCATATTTCTGAATCACACTGCGCCGCGCATCCGCCACAGGGGTGCGTAAATTACTGTATGGGTCGCCACTGGTTGAAGTGTATCCAAAACAAACCGCATTCGCAGTTGATGAATTGCTTGGGTTCGTCACAGATATATCCCCACCATCACCAGACACACTGATTTTATCGTTATAGTTATACGGTTTGTTATTAGAGCATGTTTCATAAATTCCATTAAAGCACGAATTTAACACCCGATTACAAACATTGTTATGCGCATACGCAAACAGGTCATACCCCCACATTGACGCCAAAGTATCCGCCGACGTTGTTGTAGCATCGGCAAAGATATTTCCCGTTCCGTCTAATTGTCCAACGATTTGACCAACATTCATAAACGAACTATATAAATTATTGTTATTATCGGTCGTGATAACATTCACCTTGTCAATCGCGCTGGCGTATGTTTCCAGATTTGCCAAAATATCAGAATCTGTCCCATTCAACACATTCATCCAATTACTTCCCCCCAGAACAAAGTCATCACTGGCGCAATACTGATTTACGAACGCAGGCGTTGATGTATAGTTATCACACTCGGTCGTTCCAGCCAACAAAGTATGCGACGAACACCATTCATTCTTTGCGGTTTGGGAACCGACTGCCACCGCATCGCGCCACGACATACAATTCATAACCTTTTCCGCGTCGGTCAACGACATAGCGTCCGCGACACTTTCGCCCTTACTCAGAACCAGCAAAGACAATTGACCCGAAACTTTTAACAAATCTTCCTTGGCGGTTTGTAATTGCGCCTCGACATTAGAGAATGTTTTAACACGTCCCGCGCACGCGCAACGGCGTTGCGACGCGTTTCGCGCCGTGCAAATTTCATCCATACATGCGTAATAAGACGACATGCAATTGCTGTATGCATCTGCCGAAATCAAACCCGTTGTTGGGTCAACGATATTTGAATAAGTTCCCGTGTATAACGCCGACGACAATCCCGCACTGGACGATACACTGGCACGCAAACTGCCCGAGCCAACCGATACACGCGCCGCAGTCGCATTCGGAGAAACACCCGTTCGCGCCCGCACCGCACGCGACTGGTTTGTTGTCCGTGATGCGTTAGAGCGTTGGGACACTGCACGCGATGATTGAGTTTGACTTTGCGCGCTTCCGCGTGACGCTGTCGCGCGCGTTGAAACATTACGCGTTGGTGTTTGGGTTGCGGCCTTGGATACACTGCGCGAATTTTGCGATGCGCGCGGTGACGAGCGTCCCGAAGTTGCCGTCTGGACATTGTTGCCATACCCCGCAATTGGGTCAGCAACTGCCGGCGCGAAACAAATGCAAGCGAATAACGCGATAAACGCAATACGAATTTTCATTGAAATTCCTTCCCTTTTTCTATCTTATCATAAATTATAGCATAAAGTTTTACACCCTGACAAGGATTATTTAATATAGTTATCGTTGCTCTGATTCCAGCATTTTTTGTTTCTTTTTATACGCAATAAACATCGGACATTTTTGCTGTTCGCACATCATTGAAAAAAAGTTGCAATCCTCGCACGGGATTTTTATTTTTGGATTTGGCTCCCATTTCGGCAAAAAACAAACATCGCTCATTTTTTATTTCCTCTTACATCGAATCATAAACACATTTTTTCCAAAATTCACTAGGAACGAGTTCGGATAAAAAAAACGCGGGCAACCCCGCGTTTTTTTTTTATAACCAACCCTTTTTCTTTTTCGGCGCGCCGTCTGAAAATTCCGCCAGAGCCTTTTTTTGCTTTTCGGTCAGTTTAGTTGGCACCGATGTTGAAACCTGTATAAATAAATCGCCACCTGGGAAACCGCGTCCGCGCACACGTAATCTTTCGCCTACTTGCGTTCCAGATGGAATTTTTACATCCAGTTTTTTATCGTCAATCGTATCAAATTCAATTTCCCCACCCAGCGCCAGTGTCGTAAAAGGCACATCTGCCGCCGCATACAAATCACGACCACGACGCGCAAAACGATTGTCCGACCGAATATGAATATCTACAAAAAAATCCCCCGCTGCGCCGCCCAGCATCCCAGCCTCGCCCATACCACTGAACCGCATCCGCGTACCATTCTCTATACCAGCGGGTATTTCAACCTTTAATTCCCGGCGTTCTTGCACAATGCCAGTACCATCGCATTTACTACATTTCTTTTTTATAATCCTCCCCAGACCCGAACACTCTGGACAAACTGATTCCGTCATAAACAGACCGCGTCGCGTCCGCACGCGTCCCGACCCATCACAGGTTGGACATACTGGTGCAGGTTTTCCATCATCTGTCCCATTGCCATTGCACTTATCACATTTTACATTTGTGGTATATTTTATTGTCTCAACCTTACCCAGATATGCTTCCTTTAATGAAATTGTAATCTCGTGCAGCATATCACGCCCTGCCCCACCAGCCGTCGCCACATCATCATCAAAACCAAATCCGCCCCCGCCGCCAAAGCCAAATGACTTCATTGCTTCTTTTAATATGTCGTCCATACCACCGCCCATATCAAAATGAAACGCGCCACCACCCATATTACCAAACGGATTGCCACTACCAAATCCCGCAGACGACGCAGAACCACCACCGAACGCCGCATCGCCAAATTGGTCGTATGCCGCGCGCTTTTGCGGGTCTTTTAAGACATCAAATGCATTATTGATTTCCTTGAACTTTTCTTCGGCGCCTTTATCCCCCTGATTCTTATCAGGATGATACTTCATAACCAATTTATGGTATGCGCGTTTAATGTCGGCATCTGATGCGTTTTTCGCCACGCCCAAAATTTCATAAGGATTTTTATTCATAAATTAAAATATAGCGCAACGACAAAAAAAATCAAGCACTTGAAATCTTTTTATTTTTGGGTTAGTATGCGACCTATGGCAACAAAAAATACACAATCTTATGATGCATCTGATATCCAGGTTTTAGAGGGTTTGGAACCCGTTCGTCTGCGCCCTGGGATGTATATCGGCGGCACAGATGAGAAAGCGTGGCACCACCTGCCTATTGAAATTATTGACAACGCTATTGACGAGGCGGTTGCCGGATTCGCAAAAAAAATCAGTGTCAGTTTAATTGACGCAAAAACAATTGAAATTTTCGATGATGGGCGCGGAATACCGGTGGGCGAACATCCAAAATTTCCGGGAAAATCGGCGCTAGAAATAATTTTTACCACACTACATTCGGGTGGGAAATTTAATAATGATGTCTATAAAACATCTGGTGGGTTGCACGGGGTTGGCGCGGCTGTTGTGAATGCTCTGTCAGTGGAAACGATTGTACGGGTTTTTCGTGATGGATATGAATGGATACAAAAGTTTTCACGCGGGAAACCAATTGGCGGAATAGAAAAAGGCACGGAAACATCGGCGCACGGAACATCGGTTCGTTTTACATTGGACGACGAAATTTTTGGCGCGAACGCAGTGTTTAAGCCGATTAAAATCTATCGCCTGGCACGCGCAAAATCTTATCTGTCGCGTGGCGTTCGTGTGTTGTGGAATTGTAATCCGGAATTATTGACCGATGATATGAATATCCCGGACAAGACCGAATTTTATTATCCGAATGGCTTGGCGGACCGCATGGCGCAAACAACCGCGAACAAGCCAGCCCTTATGCCGCGTATATTTTCGGGCAATACTGATTGGGACGAAGGGTCGGGCTTTCGCGCAGAATGGGCGCTAACCATACTGACAGATGAAAACGGCGCGGCATCTGATGATGGATTTTTCGCCAGTTATTGTAATACAATTGCAACAATTGACGGCGGCACGCACGAGAGTGGTTTCCGCAGCGCGATTACGCGGGGCTTAAAAAACTATGCGGAAAAAATAGGGAACAAGGACGGGGCAAAAATCACGGCGGACGATGTTTTTGACTCGAGCGCGGTGCTTTTATCTGTGTTTTACAAAACCCCACAATTTTTGGGTCAGACCAAGGAAAAATTGAGCAACCCAGAAGTTGCAAAATATACGGATAAAGCGGTATCGGACGCGTGGGATATATTTTTGGCATCTGACCCGAAAACGGCGAATGCGATTTTGGACTTTGTAATCAACCTGGCGAACGCGCGTATTAAAACCAAGGCGGTCAAAGATATTGCACGCAAAACACCCACCAAACGGGCGCGTATGCCGGCTAACTTGGCGGACTGCACAAAACACGGGGTTGATGGGACCGAGTTGTTTATTGTCGAGGGACAATCCGCGGGCGGCACGGCGAAACAAGCGCGCGACCGCGCGACCCAGGCAATTTTCCCACTGCGTGGCAAAGTCTTGAATGTAATGAGTAATTCCGATGAAAAATTCACAGCGAATAAGGAATTGACCGAATTGACCCAAATTATTGGCGCGGGAAATGCGACTGATTGGGACGAATCTAAATTGCGTTATGAAAAAATTATAATTATGACGGACGCTGATGTTGATGGTTCGCATATTGCGGCATTACTGATGACATTCTTTTATCGTGATATGCCGTCCCTGATACATGGGGGACATTTGTATTTGTCTTGTCCGCCATTATATAAAATCACATCAGCATCGGAATCAGTTTATGTTGATTCGGACGAAGAATTGGAAGAATTAAAAGCAACAAAATATAAAAATAAAAAAATTGAAATCAGCCGATTCAAGGGGTTGGGCGAAATGATGCCAAATCAGTTAAAGGAAACAACGATGAATCCTAAAACGCGGCGGCTGATACGAATTGAACTACCCGCGCGGGACGATGATGGCGCCGAAGACACACAAAAGACAAAAAACCTGGTTTCTGAACTGATGGGGAAAAAGCCAGAGTTTCGTTTCAGATTTATTACCGAGCATGCAAAGTTTGTAAAAGACCTGGATATTTGATATAATCTGTTTTATGAATAAATATAAACAATTCGGATTTAGTAATACAAAAAAAATGTTGGCGGCGGCCCTGTGTGGTGGATACGCGGTGCCGGCCTATAATTTCAGCAATGCGGAAACATTGCGCGCGATTTTAACGGCATGCGCGCAAACAAAGTCTCCCGTGATTTTACAGGTGTCCCCTGGCGCATTAAATTATATCGGCGCGGATATTTTAATTCCGATGGTTGTATCATATATAAAAAAGTATGCAAAAAATTTACGCGGTCGGGTGGCATTGCACCTGGACCATGGGACGGACTTTGCGACTTGTAAAAAATGCATAGATATGGGATTTTCATCCGTGATGATTGACGCATCAAAAAAATCATTTGATGAAAATATAAAAATCACGAGACGGGTTACGCAATACGCAAAAAAGTTTAATGTATCGGTCGAGGGGGAACTGGGCCAACTGGGGATTGAAAAAGATAAAAAACAATGTGACGAGTCAGTCTTTACAAATCCAAATGACGCGAAAATTTTTGTAGAAAAAACAGGTGTTGATTCATTGGCGGTGTCAATTGGAACATCGCATGGGGTTTATAAATTGGAAACACCGAACCATAAATTGCGATTTGATATTTTGGTTGAATTGGAACGCACCCTTAAAAACTTTCCACTGGTATTACATGGGGCGTCTGGCGTGCAAAAAAATATAATTACAAAAATAAATAAATTTGGTGGAAAAATTCAGGGCGCGAATGGTATGTCAAGCGCGAATTTAATCCGCGCACGCGAAATGAATGTGTGTAAAATAAACATAGATTCGGACGCACGCCTGGCATTTACCATGGGGATTCGGGAATCATTGGCGCGTCATCCTGATAATTTTGACCCACGTGTTTTTATGACATCAGCAATTGACGCAATGATAAAACTTTATACAGATAAAAATATAAAAATTATGGGCAGTGCGAATAAAATTTAACCCAAAATTTTATTAAATGCAGCCACTATTTGTTTTTTTGCAGATTCTGCATCTGTATTAAAATTTGCCGCCGCTGCCTGGTTATGACCGCCCCCACCAAAAGATTCTGCGACCTCTCGCACGGACACATCATAATTACTGCGGAAAGATACACGAATCTCATTATCATGCGCCTCTTTTAATACAGCCAACACACGCACACCAACCAGATTTCGCAATTTCATAACCATTGACACCTCGCCTGAATCCAGTTTTTTATACAGCGCGTTCGGCACAATCGCAACACATAATTTTCCATTATGAAAGAATTCAGCCGATTCAATAACCGCCGCTTGGGCCATAAAATCAACCCGTGTATGCAGCATCAAATTTTCGGAAATTTCACGCGGGTCGGCACCCATATCAACCAACTCTGCGCCGACACGCAACGCCGCGCTGGTGCCTGTAAATGCAAAACCACCCGTATCCGAATACACGCCTGTAAACAAACAAGTCGCCGCGTCCGCGCTAACCCGCCAATCCCCCACGCGCGCCAATTCATATACAATTTCGGCCGCGGATGTAAAATCTGGATATGTGATATTCAGTGCCGCAAAGTCTTCGTTTGTGCGATGGTGGTCAATTTTTACAGAATCCGATGCTGCGTCAAAAAAATCACGTTGGATATCACTGAACTGATTCATATTTTTGCTGGCAATATCAACGCAAATCACCAGGTCGTATTTTTTTAATTCTGCCTTGGCAGCAAAAACAAAATCGCCCCGCCCCGGCATAAAATCATAATTTATCGGCAAATTTCCATCATAAATTATATCGGAAAATTTCCCAAAATTATCAGCAATCAACGCGCGCAACCCCAGCGCAGAACCCAATGAGTCCCCATCTGGGTTTTTATGTCCGAAAATTAAAATGCTGTTTACCGCGCGAATTTTCGCGGCCAGTTCCATAACCTGCCCTTTCATCATTTTTTTGCCCTTTGTATCATTGCGATTGAGTTTTCTAGAATTATTTTTGCCGCAATTGAATCCAGTTCTTTTTTATCTTTTGTAATCTCAGACGCGGCGCTTGACGTCAGTGTTTCGTCTATAAAAACAATCGGGACATCTGTTTTATCTGCCAAATCATTCGCAAAATCGCGCACCATTTTTGTTGTATCTGATTCCGTCCCGTCCATACGCAGCGGCAACCCAATTACAATACCCTTTATATTATCATCACTAATAATTTTTATAATTTCATCTATCGCGCCCGACATACCACTGACCATAATTTGCGGACGCGTAAAAGTGTATTCACGCGATACATCCGACACAGCAATGCCAACACGACGCGCCCCGGGGTCAATTCCAATCAGTCGCCCTGCATGCGGAAAATCCTTGAAATTTTCAATTATCATAGTAAGATTATAAAGGTTTTTTTTTACAAAGGCAATAAATATGTATATCATTCACGGAAAAACAGGGAAATGGGAATTGGTAATCGGGCTGGAAACCCATATAGAGGTTAAAACGAACGCAAAATTATTCAGCGGGGCAAGTGCTGATTACAAACCTACAACACCCCAAAATACCCAGGTTTCGTTTATTGACGCTGGCTTTCCTGGAATGTTGCCTGTGCTGAATCGTGAATGTGTAAATCAAGCAATTCGTTTTGGTCTGGCGATAAATGCCGATATATCAAAGGTCAGCAGGTTTGCCCGCAAACAATACTTTTACCCTGACCTGCCGATGGGATACCAAATCAGTCAGCCTGCGGATGAGCCACCCGTGGTTGGACGTGGTTATATTGAAATTATTGGTGATGATGGCAATCCAAAAAAAATTTTAATTGAACGCGCACATTTGGAAACAGATGCTGGGAAACTGATTCACGATATGAATCCTAATAAAAGTTTTGCAGACTATAATCGCGCAGGCGTCGCCTTGCTGGAAATTGTGACCTATTTGGACACAAAAAACCCAGAAAATAATGAATATATATCCAGCCCGGACGAGGCTGAAAAATACCTGCGCCAGATTCGCGAAATCGCGCGTGCAACGGGGGTATCAAATGCAAATATGGAACAAGGCTCTATGCGCGCTGATGTCAATGTTTCTGTGCGTCGTGTTGGCGAAAAAACATTCCGCACCCGAACCGAGACAAAAAATATGGTATCATTCCGATTTATAAAAACCGCCATAGAGTATGAGGCGCGCCGCCATATTGAAATATATGAATCTGGCGGAGAGGTGTCCCAAGATACCATGCATTATAACCAAGAAGATGGCACAACATCGGTCGCACGTAGCAAAGAAGACGCGCTGGATTATCGTTATTTCCCAGACCCTGATTTATTGCCGATTATAATCACAGACGAACAGATTGAAACTATACGAAAAACAATGCCGGAAATGCCCGCTGTTAAACGCGCACGCTTTATAAACGAATATGGATTATCGGAATATGACGCAACGCGTATTACCGAAAACGTGGATATTACATCTTGGTTTGAAATCGCGGTTGATGGTAATTCCGCGCGTGCAAAACCAATTGCAAACTGGATGATAACTGAATTATTCGCGCACCCTGAATATGAAATGACACCAGAAAATTTACGTGAATTGGTTGATATGATTTTGGATAAATCCATAAACGGAAAACAGGCCAAAGAAATTTTTATAAAAATGTTAGACGGGGTTGCGGGTTCGCCAAAACAAATCGCGGATAAATTTAATATCAAACAAACAACAGATTTATCATCTATTGAAAAAATTGTTGATGATGTTTTATCTGAATCCGCCCCGCAAGTAGAGCAATATAAAAGCGGTAAGGTTGGTTTATTGGGATTCTTTGTTGGCGTGGTTATGAAAAAATCAGGTGGCAGTGCAAATCCCACAATCGTCAGTGATTTAATAAAACAAAAACTCGCTTGACGCATTGTATATTGGCGTTAAAAGAATTTAATAAAAAAATACAAAAGGATATAATATGCATAAAATCATACAAAATTTAATAAATCATTTATGTAAACTTTATAAACATCATTTTATATTTGCTAACGAATTTAACAAAAAGAAAAATGAAATTATCAACGAAATCAACGAACAAAATAAAGAACAACAAAAATTAAATCGCAATTTTAAACAAATGGCTGACAGGCAATACTTTTAATTTATGAAAACATTTTTTATCCAAACTTTTGGTTGTCAGATGAATGTCTATGACGGGCAAAAAATTGCCCAGATGCTGCGTGCGCGCAATATGACCCAGACAGAAAATTTAACTGATGCCGATGTAATTATTTTGAATACTTGCGCGGTGCGCGCCAAGGCAACGGACAAGGTATTTTCCGCCCTGGGAAGAATCAGAAAACAAAAAAAACCGGATGCTATTTTTGGAATTGTTGGGTGCGTTGCGCGCGAAAGCGGGCCGGACGCATTTCGCCGAATTCCCGAATTAAATTTTGTTCTGGGACCGCAATCATATCATAAATTACCAGAAATTTTGGATAACCCTGATGCAAAATTATTAAACACTGATTTAAGTGGATTGGAAAAATTTGATGAATTGCCACACGAATCAGAATCTGGAAATATGGCGTATATTCCAATTCAAGAGGGTTGCGACCATTGTTGTACTTATTGTATTGTCCCATATACACGCGGACGCGAATTGTCCCGCCCTTTTGATGATGTAATGAACGATGTTAAAACGGCAGCGATGGGCGGCGCAGTTGAAATATGCTTTCTGGGTCAAAATGTAAATGGTTATAAATTTTCATTGGCAAATTTAATCAAAGAGACAGCAAAAATAGAATCGGTTAAACGTATCAGATTTACATCCAGTTATCCAACAGAAATGACTGATGATTTAATAGACTTATTTTCGATCGAACCAAAATTATTACCATTTCTGAATATGCCAATACAAAGTGGCAGTCCCGATGTATTAAAGAGAATGAATCGTCCATATTCATTGGAACTATATATAAATATTATAAATAAATTGCGCGCTGCGCGCCCAGATATACAAATATCATCTGATTTTATTGTGGGATTCCCCGGCGAATCGGATGATGATTTTAAGCAAACTTGCGATATTGCAAAACAGATTAAATATATAAACTCTTACTCGTTCAAATACAGCCCACGTCCACATACGGCGGCCGCAATAATGCAAAATCAAGTTCCAGAAAACATAAAAAAAGAAAGATTAAAAATTCTGGACGATATTTTGATGGAACAAAATCGCGCGTTTAATGAATCATGCATTGGATGCGCCCTGCCCTGTTTGTTCGAAGGTGACGATAAAACTGGAAACAATATGATTTACCGCAGTCCTTATATGCAACAAGTTGTCGTATCTGGCAAGAATGGCGACACAATTGAAACAATAAAAATTACATCTGCGAACAAATCATCTTTGCGTGGTAAAATCGTTTAACCCCAATAAACAATGCGTCAAGAACGAATTATAAAATTAAAAATTAGTTGATAATTTAGCACCAAAATTATAAAACAAATCATCACAAAATTTTGATATTCCACCATTTAACAACACCGAAAATTCATCCGCTGTGGAAGCAATCTGAATCCCACCACCGAATGATTTTATATCACCACGCGCCATAGCGGATAAATAATAATCTGATTTTATCCCACCCGTTTCATCATAAAAACCTATGCGTCCGCCACCACCTGCATAAAATTCAGACGATTTTGTATCGACAATTTTATCAGTTGAGTAATGAATACTGATATTTGGTTTAATATAAAATCCATTATAATCAACCAAACTATAATCCATTATAAAATCGCCATATAATGTATAACCCGTTGGATTTTGTGCCGCCGAACCATCAGTATTAAATATCATATAATTATCTGTATTTATATCTGTTATTGCCGCGCCCACACGCGCAAAAATTCCAACCGCGCCCAATATATTTACACTGGTCATTAAATTCGCGTTGTAAAAATTACCAGTAATTTGGTCATTATAATCTGTGGCCGAAAAGTTTCCATATTTTAACCCCAAACCAAAATAAAAGTCATCTGTGCCGACTATTTGTAGATTTGTCCCGATGGTCCATATATTTTTATTATCTGAAAAAATTATATTTCCGTTCAACCCTGTATCAAATCCGAGGGCCCCATATCCGAATGCGTCCAGCGCGTTTGATAATTTCAACGGATATAATAATTTTTTATGATTGTATGCGGCCGAATTTTTTATAATTCCAACAATTGCCCCACGGCTAAGCGCCGAATCAAGTGATTTCAATAACCCCATATTTTTACCACTTTGACGCGCGGTTGTTATAAACTTTGTATATGAACTTTCCGCACCAAAAATTTCTGTGTAATCTGTTCTCCGAATTAAATCCAGATATAAATTTCCACCCGCCCTGTATGAGGACGCACTGAACATTTTATCTATATCTGGCGTCATCAAAGTAAAAAAATCAAGTTGTGTTATATTACGCACCAACAACATATCATCAGATAAAGACACACCCGACAAATCCAGCCAGTACATATTACTATGTTGTGAATTTTGTATTGCATTTCCATAAACAACATCAAACGCCAATGACGAATTTGGTGCGCACAAACCAACAACATAACACACACCGATACCCAATATACTCAAAAATTTACATCTATGATTTTTCATAACCCCTCTCTGTAAATTATGAATTAAATCCGATGTAAATTTTACCCAGGGATAAAATCCCAATCAAGAAAAAATGTGTCAATACAAGATAAAAAAAATGCGGAGCCAATTCCCCGCTGTTTTCTTATTTTTGTTTTTTGTTATCTAAACACAAAACAATACACTCTGATACCACGGGTTCATAAACACAATTATATTCTTGATGTTTATACGGGCTATTTTGGTCAATCTTCAAAGTATTAGCCGAAATCGTTTTTTGACCAAAATCTGTCATAACAGAACATGCACTTTTATTAAAGTCATTATAAGGGCATTCTTTATTGGCGCAATATAACTCATTTGTAAACCGGTCAAACCTCATTGAATCCTTTATATATTCACGCATCATATCTTTGATAACATTCTTTTTGGCGCAAAATTTGTTATACAAAGGTATCAAATCATACCTTTGCTCCCAGCATTTTTCATTGGTCAATTTACAAAGATTTATTCCTTGGGCATCAAACAAACAACATTTTGTATTGTCACATTGGAAAGCATAAACATAATGTTCGCACATATTGACCGCCTTTTATGTTGCTCTCTCCACAAAAAATACCCTAGGTTTATAAAAATCTCTGGGGCGAGATACGCGATTCGAACGCGCGACATTCAGTACCACAAACTGACGCTCTAACCAGCTGAGCTAATCCCGCCATAAAGTTTTCCAATTATAACCGTTATTTCAAAAAATTCAACTATTATTTGCAAACAGACAAAGTCATAACTTTGTTGTTATTTTTTTCATATACTCAAAATCATCTGGGCGACATACGATTTGCAAATTCCTGACCCTGGCACCTTCTTTGAAACTAGTTGATGAAAAGTCAATAATTTTACCAGTATCATAATCCATAAAATTTATTCCCATACAATTTAACGCCGCCCATGAACCCGCCATATCCCATACATATGCATTAAAATAATATGCCCGTCCGCGGCCTGTCGCCATATATAATAAATGAACAACAGCGGAATAGAAACCAGAAATCGTATCGTTTTTTGAAAGATTTCTTACATTTATATAAATTGCCCTATTGTGAGCAGCCAATATCAAAGCCCGTGGATCAACGGGTTGTTTTTTTAGTTGCATAATTTTCTCGCTTTTTTTGAAAGCATTAGTTATCCAAAATGCGTTTTTGCCATCGCTGTAAACAATTTCACCCAATACTGGGGCATAAATAATACCCGCATAAGGCTTTCCATTACGCAGAATACCAACAGAAATACCAAACATTGGAATTTGTAAAGAATATGTTAGTGTGCCGTCAATTGGGTCCAAGACAAATTGCCATTCATGCTTTAAAGCAGCGTCTATGGGTTTGTCGCCTAGTTTCTTGATATTTTCTTCATCTATAATAATATAATCCAGGTTTGAAAAATGTTCTTTTACAAAGCGCGCGAATAAATCGCTAATTGCCAAATCTGTTTCTGTAACAATATCTGTAATTTTTTCAGACTTGTAATTTTGAGTATGTTTCCCATGATAGTTCTTCAGTGCGATTCTTCCTGCGGATTTCATAAAATCAAAAAACAATGATAAATTTGGTATTGTTTTGGTCTTTTTCATATTCATTATCCCAATAACTAATTAAATGCAAGTGCCATTATATTATAAAAACAGCGGAAAAGAAACAAAGTTTTTAATGTATCTTGACGCTAACTTGCCCGCAGACTTCATAATTATTTTTTGATTGCGTGGCTGAATATCGAATTACGCCAGCCGGAAAAGTTTGCACTAATTCTTTTGCACGCGGTAAATTCCGCACTAAAAATATCTTGTTTTTCACAGCCCGCACTATCGGGTTTTTTATATTACGCAAACAATTTGATTTATACCAACTGATTAAATAAATTCTGTCGCCAATTATTTTTAAGTCAAATGGATAAAATTTACAATCAAAGGGCTTTTCATCTTTACACAAACAACCACAATCACCACAATATTCGCACATCGCTGTATTTTTACGAAATTCTATATTTTCAGTAGGCAAAACAAAGGGGTATCCGATTTTATCCAGATGTCCACAACAAAAATCACGACAATTATTACATCCAAAGTAATTACATTGGGTTTACATTACGACACCTTAGCGTCCGCCGCGTCCTGTATATTCCCATGTGTCAAATACTTTCCTGTTTTCTGGAATCAGTATTTCTGACCATGGTAATCGGTGGCGCGCCAACTCTCTGCTGGCATTGCCGGCAATAACCATTAAATCCAATTTACTATAAAACAATTCTTGTTTTACAACCGCTGGGTACAACTGATGTTCAAATGTCAATCCAATTTGTTTCAGTGTATCCAGGTTGATATTTTCCGGAATCATAAACCCAATTTGCGCAATTCTTTCCCCTGCATCAACCTGGGGGATTACATGATGCACTGTGCAACCCGTCGCCGTGTCCCCATCACGAAGCGCATCCGCATACGCATCGGTCGCACCGACATGTGCAAATGGAGTAATCGCGGGATGGATATTTATAATTTTATATTGTGATGCAATCTGTGGCGGCAAAATCAGCATATACCCCGCCAAAACAATTAAATCAAAATTATGCTTTTCTAAAAATTTTATTAAATTTGACCAATCGCGTGGTTTTGGAAACACGCCCGCCCCATCTGTTTTAATCAACGGACTGGGAATATATTGGGTTTCTATACTCAGTTTTTGTTTCATACGCGCATAAACGCCGGCCTTGTCGCCCGATTTATCCGAAGCGCAATAAAAATCCACAGGTAAATTATCCAGACGAATTGAACGGACCAACGCCTCGGCATTAGAGCCACTTCCCGACGCCATAATTAAAACTTTTTTTCTATCTGCCATAATAAAACACCTTTATTTTCGTAAAGCATAGCATACAAATCCCAAAAATCAAGCAACCCAAGAACCAATACTAAGAATGAAATCCTATAAGAAAAATTTCGGATTTATGGTAAAATTACACAAAGCAAAGGAATCGAATATGAAAAAAACAAACTTGTTTTTAATTACTGGGGTTATGTGTGGGGCGGCGGTTACCGCATCTGGAAATTCAGGTATAATAATCCAAGAAAATTGGGCACCAATCTGGGCAGCGCCCGCACTGATTGGGGAACAAGCGCGAGGTTTAAGTTTGGACATACACGAACACGCAATGGTAAATGATGGTGTATGGCGCGATGATTCTGATTCCTTGGTATGGGGACGATATAATTATACAGATGTAAAAAATTCAGATACTTTTGACGCGGCGGGCGACATTCATACTTTTAATATGGGGTTTGATGTACAATATGATGATAACGCGCGACTGGGCGGATTTGTCAGCACACGACACGGAACTTTTGATATGACAGGCACCAGTATTATGGACGGAACAAACACGGCTGCGACAAAAACAAAAATATATTCTTATTTGTTGGGGGGATACAGTTATTTAACGTTTGACAATTTCTGGCTGACCAATGTTGCGTATGGCGGAATACACCAAACGAAATTGGATTACGAACCAGGAATAACAATGGAATCACTGGCCGCAGAATTTGGGACATCGGCGCAACTGGGGTATAAATTCCGTTTTGATGAGCAATTTACGATTTCGCCGATTGTGAATGCGCGCTATACAATGATTACTTACGGGGATTTGGGGGTGGATAACGCCTCATATGTAAAAATGAAGGCAACCCCGAAAATGGACCTGGAAGACTTTGATAATCTACACCGATTTGACGTGGACATCGGGATAAAGTTTGCGCAAACATTTGGAACAACTGACGGAGTGCATGCGACATTGCATTTAACGCCATCGGTCGCACGCAGTTTTAACGACACCTTTTATTCCGAATTTGTAGGTATGGGGGATTACCATTTTAATCTGAATAAAACGATTTGGCGTATTGGCGGTGGAGTTGTTATGTCGGTCTATAATTACCTGGATTTGGAATTTGGTGCGCGATATAATCAGTCGCACGGATATAAACGCACAGACTTTACATTGGGCGCGAAATTGATGTTCTGATACAGAATACATTCTTATAAAACAACTTGCATTTTATACGGCGTATGATATTATTTTTCTCATTCGGGGTTGTAGCTCAGTTGATTAGAGCGCCTCGCTGGCAGCGAGGAGGTCGTGGGTTTGAGTCCCATCAACTCCACCAAATAAATTTAATAACCCTGGGGGGAATTCCGATGAAAAAAATCCTTGTATCTATATTTGGAATGTTGGTGGCGCTGCCTGTATTGGCGACCGATGACACAATTGCGAACGCGACAGAATTGACTGAATCTGTGGCAACTGCGACGGACACAATAAAATCAGACATTGGCGCGGCGGCAACCGAAATAAACGCTGCAAATCCGGACGCGAAATTTCCAAACGGGTTAAAATTTGGTATTGGTGCATCGGCAACTGGTGGGGTTGATGGCTTTGTCGGATATAATAATAAAAAGTTTGATTCTTTTTGGTGGAAGCGATTGGGTCTGCGCGTCAATTATTCAACAACATCACCAGTTAAGTCACTGATTGCGCGCGGTGTTGATTCTGCGATTGGCGATGGGGTTGAATTGGGCGATGATATTAAAATAGACAGCGGAAAAATCAGTGCAACAAACTTTGGCGCAGTGGTTGATTTTTATCCATTCGGGGATACTTGGTTCCTGGGCGGGTGGAGAATTTCTGGCGGTTATGTCAGCGGGAAACTGAATGCGGATACAAACCTGGCTGGGGAAATCCCGGGGATTCCGGGCGCCCCAATTGAATTTACATTGGGTCATACAAAATATCGTTATAATGACAGTAATTTTACAGGCAATGCAAAAGTAGATTGGAAGTATTCTGGGCCATACGCTGGGACTGGGTTTGATTTGGGTTTATTTGCGGGGATAAAAATTTATCTGGATGCGGGCGTTGTATTTACCAGCAAAACTGCGCAACTGGGGCTGGATATTCCGTTGAATAATAAATTAGAAAAGTTGAATACATCAACTGGACTATGGCAAAATGTTGAAATTGCGGGATTACAATCAGAATTTGATAAAATAAAGGCTGATGCAATCGCCGAAGGTCAGGAAGAGTTAGATAAATTGACATTCTTTCCGATTATTAAATTGGGGCTGATGTATCGTTTTTAACAGAAAAAAAAATCCGCCATTCGGCGGATTTTTTTTGTTTTATTATTTTTCAAATTCGCGTTCTTTTCCAGATGTGTTGCGAAAAAACCATCCATATTCGTCCAATACTTCCTGGTATAAAACATCTGCATCTAATCGTTCGTTCCACCCGGCAACAGTCGGCCACGCGGTCAAAAACCCCTTAAAAGTGCGTGTCTTTTTAAGCGCTTTATCAGCCATCCAGTAATACATACTATCTGGATGAGATGATTTTTTTATATGTGACGCTTCATCCAACAACATAAACCACAAAGTACTATTACTCAGCAACCATGCCAGAAATATCGGCAAAATAACCTTGTTTGCTTTTTTTATAATTTTACGACCTACATTATATTTCAACCCTGTCATTATTTATCCTTTGTTTTATTACTATGATTATATCATAACAAATAATATATGTTTGTCAATAAACAGATTTTATATTTTATACACTCTTGCTTTTTATAGAAAAGCCTGTATAATTAGGCAAATCGGGTGCGTAGCTCAGCTGGTAGAGCAAGTGACTCTTAATCACTGGGTCTGGGGTTCGAGTCCCCACGCGCCCACCACTTAAAAAGATTGAATTTATGCCGTTTTAACGGATTTTTTTATTTTTTATAAAAAATACACTGGATTCTTTCGGGATTATTTTCTATGATGGTAATGGAAGGAAAAGATGCCAAAATTCAATGATTTTGATATGGAAGCTTAGAAAGATACACTTGGCGATGTCTGGACGGATTCGCTGTGGATGATTGACCGACGAGACAATAGCGGCAAGCACAGCGGTTTTTATCACGGCAACTTTGTTCCGCAAATCCCACACCAATTTATAAGGCGTTTTACCAAGGCGGGCGATACCGTGCTTGACCCGTTTATGGGTTCTGGCACAACGGCGTATGAGTGCGAAACTCTTGCGCGAAACTTTGTCGGAATTGATAACACTTCAACACAATTTAATCAACGGATTCGTTCTGATATCAAAGATTTTTATAAAAATAAAAAATGCGTGATGCTTGGGGTAAATGGTTTTTCCGAAAATACCAAAATTGAAATTGACCACAAAGACGGACGCAAAAATGACGACCGCGTATCAGATTTAGCGGGGCAAAAGTTAGAGGATTTTCAACCTCTCTGCAAAGCCGCCAATGACGCAAAACGCCATTTCTGCAAAAAGTGCAAGGAAACAAATTGTCGTTGGAATGCAAAAAACATTTTGGGCAATCCATATCCTTTTTATGCGGGCGACGAACATTATGACGAAAAATTGGGCTGTGTTGGGTGCTATCAATACGACCCTGTGGAATACAGAAAGCAATCCGTGAAACGCATTGCGACAGAGGCATCAAAGAACACATCCGATTTTATTATGAAAAAACTTTATGGCGACGACGAATGAATTACATCGGGTCTAAACTATCTTTGTTGGAATTTTTAGACGCGGGCATAAAATCCGTTGTTGGCGATGATGCAAAAAATTGCCACACTTTTTGCGACTTGTTTGCTGGCACGGGTGCGGTTGGGACATTTTTCAAGAAAAAGAAAAAATTCAAGGTTATTGCGAACGATTTGCAATACTATGGCTATGTCTTGAATCGCCATTATATTGGCAATCATCGTGAGTTAAAGTTTGCTGGACTTAGTGGACACACAGCGGAACAGGTTTGTGAATATCTGAATAATTTACCAGCACAGCACGGATTTATTTATAACAATTATGCGTCTGGTGGCGGCAGTGAGCGTCTTTATTTCAGCGATGAAAACGCCGGTCGTTGCGATGCAATTCGTGCGCAAATTGAAAATTGGAAAGCGGACGGCAAAATCAATGAAGACGAGTATTATTTCTTGCTGACGACTTTACTTGAAAACATAGACAAGGTTGCAAATACTGCGTCCGTTTATGGTGCGTTCCTTAAAAAATTAAAATCGTCTGCATTGCGTCCGCTGGAAATGCGCCCAGCACCGCTGTTTATAAATGATGCGGAACACAATGTTTATAATGCCGATGCAAATCAATTGGTGCGTGAAATTGAAACGGATATTTTATACCTGGACCCGCCGTATAACGAACGCCAATATGCCAGCAATTATCATATGTTGGAAACCATCGCAAAATATGATGCGCCAGAAATTAAAGGCAAAACAGGCCTGCGGAATTATGCGGCGCAAAAATCTGATTATTGTTCGCGCGCCAGTGTAAAGCGGGCTTTTGCAGATTTAATTAAAAACGCAAAGGCAAAATATATTTTCTTGTCTTATAATAACGAGGGGTTAATGACTCTGGACGATGTGCGTGAGATTATGAGCACCCGCGGAGAATATGGTGTCTTTACACAAGATTACAGACGGTTCAAGGCAGATTCCGCCCGCAATAATTCCGCCGATAAAACCACCGAATACTTGCATTGGCTTCGGGTTGAAAATTAAAATCATATTCATCAATTTCTAATCATTTTATTAAAATTATTGTTAAGAGCGGGTTAATATTTTATAAATTGCGATTTACCATTTGCAGCCCACAGAAACAAAATATTCTGATATAATAATATGATAGGGTTTGGGACATATAGCGGACATAATGGGGACATATTTGAATAAAAAGTCAGCTAGTCAGTATAAAATCCGCAGATTTCTGCGCCTTTAACTATGCACGGCCTTTTAATTCTTAATCACTGGGTCTGGGGTTCGAGTCCCCACGCGCCCACCAATTTCACAAAAACTAAAATAATCTTATTTCAACTGCTTATTTGGGTCGTATGCCTTGGTTCCTTTACGAATCTCGAAATGTAATTGTGGCTCGGTCACTTTACCCGTTTTGCCGATTGTCCCAATCTTTTCACCACGCGCAACCCGCACACCACGACGCACCAGCATAGAATCCAGATGCGCATAAACCGATAACCAACCATTCGCATGCTGTATAATAATCAAATTTCCCATACCTTTTAACTCATTCCCAACATAAGCAACTGCCCCGCCTTCGGCCGCACGCACCGCCGTGCCAGACTTTGCGCCGATGTTTATCCCATCGTTATACAATCCATTCTTTTTATACCCAAATCCAGACAAAATTTTACCACGCACAGGCCATGTAAATTTCATAGACGATTGCGCCGCCACACGCGGCAGAGGTTTTGACGGGCTGGACGATATTTTTTTATTTTCGGTTTTTGTTTTAACCGCTGATTGCTCTGCGACTGGTGTCGTTTTTGTTTTTACGGAATCCGATTTAACAGGGGGTTCAGTTGATTTAACACTTGGCGCTTCCTTTACAACAAATACCCGGACACTGGCGGGCAAATCCAATTTTTGCCCAACCCGCAACGAATACGGAGCCGCAATTTTATTGGTCGTTGCCAAAGAATGTAAATCCACAGAATACTGACGACTGATTGAATACAGCGTTTCCCCATTCTGCACAATATGCACACGCGCCGTGGGCAGTTTTAACTTTTGACCGACCGATAACGCAAACGGCGCCGTCAATTTATTAGCATCTACCAAATCGCGTAATGGAGTTTTATGTTTATTTGCCAATGAATACAGGGTATCCCCACGCGCCACAACTATTTCCCTAGATGTGGTGGGCGTCGCATCTTTTTTTTGTGCGACTACTGGTTGTGCGCGATTTGGCACCAATAAAACATCATCTGTGGCATTATCATCTATTTCTGGTTTTTGGACTACTTTTGGTGCTATCTTTTTTTGCGCGGGCTGCACAGGCATTGAATAATCGCCTGCATCCGAGTATTGCACATAATCAGAATTTTTTGCAGACGCAACATAGTCATCACGGGTCGCCGTTACCAATGGCGCATCGTTTGTTTTTTTATTTTTTGTCCCCTGCCCCACATTCTCTGAATCATATCCCAAATTAGAAATTTTATCATGCAAATCACAACCCGCCACAGCGACACAAAACACGCACAGAAAAATTGTTTTTATTATCTGTTTCATAATTGGAATTATATCATAATTTTTACTATTTTTTCATAAACAAAATCGCAATCCCAAACAGCGATAACAAAGACATCGCCAATATACATTGCGATACTATATCCGGCGGTGTTAAAATCGCTGCAACAATAAACAATCCAACAATTACATAACGCGAAGATTTAATAACTGCACGACGCGACAACACCCCCAATCTGTTTAACAAAACCATAACCAATGGCAATTGAAACGACAATCCAAAAATTTTTAACATCCCAATCACAAAAGACAAATAGTTTTTAGTCGCTGGTAAAAAAATTGTCGGCACTGGCGCGCTACGATTTAATTCCACAAAAAAACCAAAAACAATTGGAAATAAAACATAAAAAGCAAACCCCATTCCAATTAAAAATAATAACGGGGATAAAACCAAAATCGGCGCGATTAAATACTTTTCGTGTGCGCGTAGTCCCGGTGATACAAACGCCCACAAATGCCATAAAACAAAAGGTGCAGACACAAACAAAGCAAACAAAATACTTAAATCAAATTGAATCATTAAACCATCAGCAACGCCCGTATATAACATTTGACCGCCATAAAATTCGCCCAGTAATGGTGATGATAAAAATTCTTGCAACGATGGCGCGACAAACCACCCCACACCAAAACCAACACAAAACACCAACAAAACCCACCCCAAGCGACGCCGCAATTCCGAAAAATGTTGCAATAATGTCATCTTATCACTCATTTCTTTCGCGCCTTTTTCTTTGGTGTTGCAAAAGCCCCCATCACATCATCGGTTGTTTGACTGATTATTTTATCCATTGGGATTTCGCGCTCAACCTGGTCGCGAATAGATTCTGTTGCATCTGTAATTTTCCAAATAATTTCACGAACAAACTTTACCACGCGCGCCAAACCTCGAAAAACAGAGGGCCAATTTTTCGCTGGAATTATCGCCATTGCGACGACAATAATTACAATAAATTCTGATAAACTGATTCCAAACATTTTTTATTCGTAATAATCGTCCCCAAACGCATCATTTGTTATTGTTTTGTGTTTTTTTATCTGGAAATAGTTTTTCCCAAAATCTGTTTTCGTCTTTAATCCTGAAAATTTAACATCTGTCTGTGTCCCTGTGGCATCGGTCACAACCCATGAATTTAATGACACAGGATTTGAATTAAAAACAACCCGCATATTACCCATACCTTGATTTCCCTTTATATGCATTTTTAATGAAAAAGTATTTTTATTTTTTTCAGTTTCAGACACAACTATGTCCGCGCCGGACAAGTCTATTTTTTTTCTGATTAAAATTCCAGCAGGCGTGCTGGTCAGCGGAATCGTTGTAATCTGGTCCAGCCCGCTGTCAATAAAATATAAATCTGTCCCATCAGAAATCAGTTGTATCGGAGATTTTTTATAATCCAATCGCACCCGCCCAGGCCGCAACATATCAAATGTCCCGCTGTCTGTTTTGCCATTTGCAATTTGCGTAAATTTCCCCGTCAATCCCGTAATAGAATTCAGATAAGTTGAAGCCGATTTAACCAATGATGACTCTACCGCAGAATGCGCAGACAACGACACCACAAATAATAAAATAAATGTTAAAAGTTTTTTCATATTGCTATATCCTCTAAAACGAATTGCACAGATTTATTTCCATTATAATCATTTTCTTTTAATCGTCCCAACATTTTTATTTTACGATTTACATTTGCATCGTCCATTAAAAATTCACCAACATTTGTTTGGGTTAAATTAAATCCGACAAAATCCAGGGTACGCCCATCACTGCCCCGAACGCGCCCACGCAGATGCCCGCCATCACGTCCCATTGTTGTGGCATACATCAAAACACCACCATTTAATATCAGCATAGGTTCTGGATTTCCCTGACCGAATGGCGATAATGCCGACATTTTATTTACCAAACCCATATTTGCCGCAGACGCGTCCAGTTCCGCATCAGCGGTAATTATCTGTTCGGTCGCGCCATCACCCAGTTGTGTGCGCACCGCGCTTTCTACAAATTCGCAAAAATTATTAAATTTATCCGAGTTTAATGAAAATCCCGCCGCCACAGAATGCCCGCCACCCTCGGTCAAAATCCCAGCGGTCAATGCATCATGAATTATTTTCCCTAGGTCTATGTCCTCTGTGCTGCGCCCACTGCCGTTTATTTTATCATCAACGCGTGTCGCAACCATTGTCGGCATATTATATTTATCCTTTAAACGCCCTGCGATAATTCCCATAACCCCACAATGCCAATCATCACCACACAATAACAAACTCTTTTTCCCAGACGACACACAATTATTCGCCATATCGGTTGCCGCCAACATAATCTGGTTTTGTATTTCCATTCGTTCAGCGTTCATTACATTTAATTTATCTGCCAAATCATTCGCAATTAAAATGTTATCCGTCAGCAACAATTCCAACGCAGGGGCCGCCGAATCCAGTCGCCCCGCCGCATTCAAGCGCGGTCCCAGTGCAAAACCCGCCGCATATACCGATGCAGATTTTACCTTTGCAACACGCATCAGCGCGGACAATCCTATATTTTTTCGTAAATCCAAAATACGTAATCCTGTTGCAACAAACGCGCGATTTAACCCAATCAGCGGCATAGTATCGCAAATCGTTCCCAATGCCACCAAATCCAATAAATCCATCAAATCCAAATCAACATTTATTTCACGCGCCCGCAATTCACGATTTAATGCAACCAAAAACAT
Source organism: Rickettsiales bacterium (assembly GCA_031262525.1). GTDB lineage: Bacteria > Pseudomonadota > Alphaproteobacteria > Rs-D84 > Rs-D84 > JAISHM01. The sequence continues at coordinate 37,221 of JAISHM010000009.1, forward strand.
AAACGCAACACCAACCCCCGCCAAATAATTTAATCCCGATTCGTCGTCAGTGCGTTTTGGGTCAATTACAGCGTCTGCATCTGGAATTTTATTATCGGGGTTATGATGGTCGGTTATAACAACATCCATCCCCAGTTCTTTGGCACGTTGAACCTCATTCACTCCGCTGATACCGCAATCCACAGACAGCAATACACCTGCGCCATCTGCGGCAAATTTTTCTATGGCGTTTATGTTCAGACCATAACCCTCACCCTCGCGGTCTGGCAAATGCCACATAACACCCGCGCCACATGCGCGCAAGAATTTAACCATAATCGCGGTTGATGTAATCCCATCAACATCATAATCCCCAAAAACCGCAACCTTTTTCCCAGATACAATCGCATCAGCCACAACAACGACCCCACGCTGCATATCGCGCAGAACGAACGGGTCCGGCATATAATCCTTAATCTTTGGGTCCAGAAATTTTTGTACATCTGTATCAGATACAATCCCACGACTGCATAAAATTTGTTTTAATAAATCCGAATCGCAATTATTATCTGATAATGCCCACACACGCCCCATTACCGAGCGTTCTACTATCTTTTTCATATCTTTCTATCTTTTTTTTATTATCAGAACTATTTTACATTTTATTATTGAAAAAGCAAAGGCATAATACCATCCATTATTGCGCCCGCTGTTGGCGCGGCATTCATACTGGCGGTCCGCAATCCCCATGTTTCTTTTATTCCCTGTGGTTCGTCCAATACAACCATCATAATATATTGCGGAGATTCAATTGGAAATACCGCCGTAAAGGATGTTAAATTTCGCGACCGGTCAATTTTTCCACCAACTCTTTTTTCCGCAGTCGCTGTTTTTCCACCGATATTTATACCCGCAACGCGCGCGCTTTTACCGCCAGATACTTCGGAAATACGCAACATTATTTTACGAATTTCATCTGATACCTCGGGTGAAACAACCCGCCTACCATAAATTTTTCCAACCGGACGTTTCAGAATTGTAGGGGAAACATAAAAACCCGTTACAACCGAATTCACCGCCAACAATACATGCATCGGCGTCGCAGAAATTCCATGTCCGAACGACACCGTAGCGCGCTCCACAGGTCCCCATTTTCGTGGCATTCCTGGGCGTTCGGTCCGACCAAACTCCAAACTCAGTGGCTTGTCCAGATTTACGCGCTCGAAAAATTCAGGTTGCGCATCAGATGGCAAATCACGCGCAATCTGGACACTGCCGACATTGCACGAATACAACATTATTTCATCTGGCGTCATATAGGGATGTAATTTTGTCGTTTTTTTCAGACTTTGCACATCACGAATAGTTGTCGCCGTGCGTCCAAATTTGTCAGGGATTTTATAAGGCTCGTCCACAAAGTATTTTTTTGTTATTCCATTTTCAATTGCCATTGCTGTATTAAAAATTTTATAAACCGAGCCCATTTCATAAACGCCGCGAATTGGGTAAAACATACGATTTTGGATTGAATCCGCATTTCTATCTTCGGGGTCAAAGTCCGGAAGCGATAACATCGCAATCATTTCCCCAGTGCGCGAATTCATCAACATCCCCATCGCCGCACGCGCACCGAACTTATGCATTGCACCCGACAATTCACGATAAAATACGGACTGGACACGCGAATCTATGGACAGGGCCAACGCACCGGAATTTTCCGAAAGATATTTATCACGCGTTCTCTCTATTCCCTCTAACCCGTGCAAATCATTTCCAACAAATCCAACAATATGCGACATCAAACGGCGTTTTGGATACAAACGACGTTCTGTTTCTTCAACCTCGAACCCCTCAATCCGCGAGGCTTTTACTGCGGCGCGTTGCTCATCAGACGCGTATTTTTTCAAATACACAAATTTGCGCCCGCCCCGAATAGAATTTAATGCATCCGCAACCGATATTTCCGGAATTATATTGTGAATTGTGTTTGCCGCAAAGTCAAAGTCTGCAATCTTTTGTGGTCGTAATGTAATATGACCAGATGTGATATTTTTTGCCAAAATATCACCATTTCTATCCACTATATCTGCGCGCGTCGCCCCCCAAGAATTATTACCGACACCTGTGCGTGTGCGGTCTGTTCCCTCTATCCCCAAAAACAAAGTCCGCGCAATAAAAATAATTATCGCAATTACAAACAGACCATAAATAATTTGCAACCTTGACCGAGCGGCGCCAGTCCCCCCACGCGTTCCACCATATTGCAAAATATCGGTTCCAACATTAAACATCTGTATTTGGTGCCTCTTGAATCGGGATATCAACGACATTTATATTTTTCTTGAACCCAATAGATTCGTAATTTTGATACACAGATGCAACGCGCGCACGCAAAACATCAGGACGCACCATAGTGGATAAAACCGCCTGGGCCTGGGCTGTTTCTTGTTGTGTCTTTACTATATTCGCATTTATCCGTGCCATAGAGCGACTTTGCGCGCGATAGCATACCTGTAATACAATGCCGATTACAAACATTGCAACAACCAGCCCCACACCTATTCTGAAGACCCGTTCATCATTATTCATTTGCGCCCATTATATCATAATTTTCTAAAAAATTTATCACGGACGATACCCCATTTATACGCCCTGTCCCCAGATTTAATTTCAGCGAATTAAATTCATCCGATAAATTTTTTATTCCATCGTTTTTCATTGCAATAATTATCCAAACCAATCCCCGCACCAAAACCGAATCCGCATCGCCATAAAAACCATTCTTATCCTTGCAAATTATTACACGCGAAGCGCAACCTGAAATCTCTGTGCACGCAGTGTTTATTAGTGTTAAAGAATTTTGGTGTCCAATTTCCATAACATATTCCAGACGCATTAAATCGTCCGTCATTGTATCCATAACTGATTTTATTTCTGCATATTTCATCTCACCAACCGCCATCTGTTAAATCCAGTTCTATACGCGCCGCGTTCGTCATACGCGAAATATCCCATGCGGGCGACCAAACCAATTCCACATCAACCGACTTTACATCTTGAACCGCGCCAACCGCGACGCGCACCATTTGTAAAATTTCTTCGGACATAGGGCATGTTGGACTGGTCATTGTCATCTGGATATTCACGGCATTATCGTCCATAATTTTTATATCGTAAATCAACCCCAGGTCCCAAACATTCACGGGAATTTCTGGGTCAAAAACCATCTTTAATGCAGCAATAATTTTATCATTCATAATTGTAAAATCTTTTTTATAATTTGGACAACTATCTTTACTTCATCTATTGTATTCCATGCCCCCAGTGATAAACGCACACTGCCCGAGATTCCCAAACGCTGATGCAAAAAAGATGCGCACATATTTCCGACACGCACACATACCCCATTCGCGCCCAACAGAGCCCCAACATCAAATACATTCATACCATCAACATAAAAACTGATAATAGATGAGCCACGCGAAGAAATCAGTTTAATCCGCGGCATTTGTTCTAACTCTTGATACAAAACATTTGTTAAATCCTGCACATATTTGCGCATTTCGTCTGTATTTTCTTTTAACGCGGCGGGTAATCCCATAATCTGGGTCAGCGGCAGGGTTCCAGCCTCGAAAGCGGCGGGTCCCATACCATTAAATTGTCCGCCACCAACGCGGTCGGAAATCCACTTATCCGGTTCGCGCAAATATAAAACCCCAAGGCCCGTATCCGCGCCAATTTTATGCGCAGAAAATACCAGCGCATCACACCCCATTTTTTTTACATCTATTTGTTTATGTGGTGCCAACGCCGCCGCATCAACAATTATAATTTTATTCGGGTCCCGTGGAATCCTGTTTTCAGAACCCAAAACATTTGACATAGCCGTAATAACCGCCGCATCACATTCTGGCAAATTTTTATAATCAAAATTATCGTCTAGTTCACATAAAATAGTCTTACACTTTTTTGCAAAAGGCAATCGCGCCGAATGATGGTCAATATCGGATACTGCCACAACCGAATCGGGGGGCAACATATTCGCCAAACGATTTAGCCCATCGGTTGCGCCCGATGTAAAAATAATCTGATGTGCTTTTGCGCCAATAAAATTTGCGACCGACGCGCGCGCTGCTTCCAATGCATTATCAACAGCATTCGCGCGCGAACACACGCCCCGCCCCGCATTAGCGTACCCATCGCGCAAAAATTCGGTTTGCGCCGCAATCACAGATTCAGATTTTAACGCACTGGCGGCAGAATCTATATAAATGATTTTATTCCCGTTTGTCAATTTACGATTATCCTTGCTTTTTATGGGGTTATTATACTATTCTTTTCCGACAAATCAACCAAAGGGGAAAATGATGGCATTATCACACGCAAACGATGAAAATTTTAATAGTTTAACTGCGAATGGTTTAGTACTAGTAGATTTTTGGGCATCTTGGTGCGGTCCTTGTCGTATGTTTGGACCAATTTTTGAATCGTCTAGCGAAAAATTTACTGATGTAAAATTTGTAAAATTCGAAATTGACGAGGGGAATAAACGCATACCCGCGACATACGGGATTCGTTCTATACCATCAGTATTGGCGTTTGTTGATGGGGAATTAAAGGAAGTCCGCACAGGTCTGATGGACGAAGATACACTGGCGGATTGGATTCGCGAATTAAAAGGATAAAAAATGGTAAAAAATTACAAAGCAATTGTATTGGACCCAAAATACACACCAAAGAAAACAGAAAAATATATGTCCGAAGAACAAAAGGCATATTTTTATCAGTTATTAAATGCACAACGTGCAGAATTATTATCTGCCATAGATGAATATATGAATGATTTATCGGAAAGCACGAACATTGACGCAATGGACGGCGCCAATGACGAGGGTGACGATTCAACCGCTATACAATCATCGGATATGTTGCAAAAAATGATTGGGCGCAATCGTAATGCGGTTGGTTTAATTGACAATGCGTTGGACAGATTGGAAAACGGAACATACGGGTTCAGTGTCTTATCCAACGAAGAAATCGGATTAAAGCGTTTAATGGCTCGTCCATTGGCGACACTGACCACCGCTGAACAAGAAGAACACGAACACGCCGAAATATAATAATAAAAATGGCGCATTGCGCCATTTTTATTTATACAAAAAACAGAATTTGTTTTACAGCATCTGGGTGTAATTTTTTCACCAACCGCCAAACACCTTCTATTTGTTTTGGCGCGGACGAAAAAATATGTAATTCGCGGGCGGGCGAAAAATTTTCAGCCATCAACATTCCATAAAAATTTGCGATATCCACGTCTTTATCAGACAAAACTAAACCCTGTCCCGCGCCGTCTATATCATTTATATCCGCACATCTTGTGCCCCACCCAATTGGGGGTATCGCGGATATATCGGACACAAAAACAGCGCCATGATTAAAAAACAAATCTGGGGCCACAGGTTTTAATTCTGTCGTCAATTTACCTAAAACATCTGGTGCTACAAAGATATGAACTCCATACGCCCCCGCGCGATACATCGAATAAATATCGCCAACAACCTGTTTAATATCAAAATCCTGGGGCACGACATATCGCGACCATATTTTAACATTTGATTTTTCCAGCCAGCGCCACATTTGGGATGTTGTATCATACGCGACCGATACAGCACGCGCACCAGCGCCGATTGCGCGGTCCGCAGAAAAAGCACAACCCCGTGAATCCATCGCGTCATCACACAACAACGCAATGTTATTTTTTACTTCTAAGAAAATATCAGAATAATCTATCATTTTATTATTACTAGTTTATCATATTTTTGGTATAATTATCTGGTTATGAGAAAAAAATTTAATATCTTACTGATTGACCTGTTGTGGATTGTGGCGATTGCTCTGTTCGCATCTTTTTGGTTTAACATTCGTTTTAATTTTAATATCTGGTCTGGCGCGCATTGGGAATACCTGTCTGCGGCCCAGTTATCACCAACTGGGGTTGTATCATCTTTTTATATTTCTGGGATTGTGTTTGTGGCGTTATTTTTATTTGGTATATTTATAATCAACCACCCACGTAATTCTGGGATACGCGCAAATAAAGCAGATTCACCCGCAACCGAATTGCATGCGCCACTACCAAATAATTTACAGCCATTGGGGATTGACCCGAATTATTCCCCATTACCTTCGGCACCTGTATTACCACGTCCGCCGCGTATTCTAAACTCAATCAACGCACCGATACCACCGCGCAACCCAAGCACTCCGATTGCGGCCCCCATACCCACAACACCAGATAATACAGAAGTAATAAATTCAGAACTGGAAAATCTGTTTTCATCATTGAATTATATGGTGGTGCGCCCCCTGCCCCGAATCAGCGGGCAACAATATAATATGTTTGCACTGGGCAATAATGAGGTTATGTATCTGGGGCTGTATGATTTACACACCGGGAATATAACTGCGGGCGATTCGTTAGACGCGCAATGGACTGATGAGATGGGTTATAAATTTAATAGCCCTGTTAAAATAATGGCGAATGCTTTACATAAAATACGCGATATGATTTCCAAAACACTGGATGACGAGATAAAAATACAAATAAATGGTTTTATTGTTATGAATAACACCAGCATAACAAACATAGGAATCGCAAATCAACTGGGCCGGGACGCAAATATATCTGTGTATAACTCGGTTGATGAATTGCGCAATAATATCGCTATGAACACTGCACCTACAACACCAGACGCATCAGAGACATTCGTATCATACACAGAATATATGACGACACTGGTACAAACACTGACATAAAGAACAATGCAACACACACAAACGACCGCTATTCGCAGACTATCTGAAATGTTTATGGATGATATCCCTGTAACCGAGGTCGCGGTAAAATCCAACATAACAATTCCAAACGATTGGTTCCAAACCTATATACGGGTTCGACGTGATTTTATGTCGTCTTTGTCTGATTCTATCCCTGAATTAGCATTTATGAATCTGCCCCAGGATATTTTTATGGATTTGCTGATGGGGCGTAAGTTGCCACCAGATACATCATTGCGTTTTCGTATTCCCTTGTGGTTGGGCGGCGAAATATCTGTGGATAATATGTTTATGACACGAACATTTCCAAACTCGCATAATCTGGATAGATTTATCATAGAGCAATCAGGCGCTGCGACAATGTGGCTGCCGAATCCGGTTAAAAAGATTTATATTTCGGCGCATACTGCGGGCGGTGGCGACGGGGGAAATGCTACATCAGACAGACTATCACAATTGGCGGCGGGCATAGTCGCATCAAACAGGGGGATGGAATGACAACCGACGAATTCTTATCCTGGGCAACGACCCGTGGCGTCAAATTATTACCCAAAATACAAATGGGGGAAATTGCGTCTGCGAATTTGACTATACAGCATCAGCGTATTGCAATGATGCCGATTTCGCTGATGAACTTTTATCAAAACATAGCGGGCGGTGCATATCTGGGAAACGCGTATATTTTTGGTATTGCTGACTCAAAGGAATCTGGACAAACAACCTATGAAATACCTGGGATTATATCTGTAAATCGTGAATTATCGGGATTACAGGCAGTAACAGGTCGCACTATTTTTGGGCGAAATGATTTGTTTTGGTTTGGTTTTGATGCCTTTGGAAAGTTTTATATGTTAAATAATATAAATCTAAAACCTGTGCGACAATACGATGATTTATATCGTGCAATGACGGATTGCCTGGCGATTGGAAAAATATAACCTGCTATGAAAAAACTCTCGGTAAATATATCTGGACACCAAACCTCTATCAGTATAGAACCAGAATTTATGGCGACATTACAAATTTTGGCGCGGCGACGCGGGGAATCGGTCGCAAAAATAATCCATGACATTGACATGGTACGCGCACCGAATACAAATCTGTCCAGCGCGGTCCGTATATGGGTACTGCAACAAATGAAATTATAAACTGGTGGTCAATACTGGTAATACGCGTTACACCAACGCTGACTATAACCCACAGCACAAACTCTACACTCTACACTCTGAAATCTGCGCCCCAGGATTGTGATTTTTTGCCTGTGAAATCTTACCTAGGAATTTCAGTTGAATTATTTTATAAATTCAACTATAATTGAATAAAAGCCTAGGAAAAAGTTATTGTAAAAAATATACTTCCTGGCAAATGGTTAAAGCACAAAGGAGAAAAAGTATGACACATAATAGCATCTGGGGCGCGATTGAAAAATTCGCGGCCGACCATAATTTATCCTGTTCTGGGCTGGCCAAAAATAGCGGTCTGGACCCGACAACATTCAATAAATCCAAGCGTTGGAGCCGCGAGGGTCAGCCACGCTGGCCATCAACCCAGTCTATTGCGAAAATCCTGTCTGCGACACATTCGGACATTTCAGAGTTTGCAAAATACCTGGGGTCAGATGCATCTGAACAAAGATAAAACACCGACCCATTCCAATGGGTCAGTTTTTTGATTATATAAAATAATTATATATTTTGATTGTTTAATATATACATTCCCTTATTGGTTGTATTTTCGCAAAATATAAAAATTTGATTTTATGATATGGATTTACTATGATACCCCAAAAGGTATTCTGTTGGCGCAAATTTTTATAGATTTTCACGATAAACGATGGGAAAAATACGACATAGATTTTTCGTATATTGCGGACGCGGTGCTGACCGAATTAAAGATAACCATAAATCCAGAAATATCATTGGTTTTAACCAATGACACCGAAATCCAGAAATTAAACCGCGAATACCGCGGATTGGATAAATCCACCAATGTTTTATCGTTCGAGACCGGCGACCCCGAATTACTGGGGGATATATTTATATCGTATGACACAACAATGCGCGAAAGCGGAAAGTCAGAATTTATAAATCACACAACCCATTTAATAATTCATGGTATTTTACATCTGTTGGGGTATGACCACATAGATGACAAAGACGCGGATAAAATGGAGGCGTTGGAAATAAAGATATTAAAAAAATTAAAAATTAAAAATCCATATAAATCGCGAATCACCCCATCTGTTATTATCGTACCCATTGCATTGGGCGCGGTGGCAAGTTTGGGATTTGCACCATTTCATTTATGGTTTTTAACAATCATTGCGTTTTGCGCAATGTATTTTATTACAATTAAATCAGAAAAAATTATTTTACCCGCGGCGTTGTTTGGGGCATCATACGCGATTACAAATTTCTGGTGGGTATTAAATTCAATTTTTGTGGTTCCAGAATTGGCATCACAATTTGCGATTTTTACAATCCCGGGGTTGATTGGAATTGGATTGGTTGGGGCAGCGATTTTTTCACTCCCTTTTATATTGTTAAAACCTTTAACCCCAGGAACGAATGCGTCGGGCGCGCGACGTCCATTTATTTTCGCAGTGCTATGCGCAACGCTTTTTTATCTGCGCGAGTGGTTATTTACTGGATTCCCTTGGAACCCTGTTGCGAACATTTTTATAAACAGCGGCGCAATCGCAAATTCAATGTCCGCAATTGGTGCGATTGGATTATCTTTTATAATTATGGGATTGACTGCTGGGATTGCAGAGTTTATAAATAATAAGAAAGTAAAATTTCCATTAGTTGCATTTTCTGTTTTGTTGATAATCGGCGCATGGTTTGGATATAAAAATATGGAACGGATTCGCATCTTGCCCGATTTACCCCAAACAATCCGTATTGTTCAACCGGCATATTCACAATTACAAAAGGCAACCCATTCGCGCCAAGACATGATAAAAAACGCGCAAAAAAACATAGATACACTTGTTGCGATTGCGCGACATAATACCGGTGTAAAACCAGATATAATAGTATTTCCAGAAACAGCATACCCATTTATAATTGACCACAACACAAAGAATATAAACACACTTAAAAAAATTAAAAAGCCAATAATTATGGGCGCGAATACCTATCAAAACTGGGGGCATTTTAATTCAATGATTATGATAAACAAAACTGGACGGGTTGAAAAAATATACTCTAAATCGCACCTGGTTCCATTTGGGGAATATCGCCCTTTTGGGGACATTATTCCAACACCTGGACAATTGACGAAGGGTAATGGCGCAGAGATTATAAATTTTTCAGGATTAAACTTTGCGCCTGCGATTTGTTATGAAATTATTTTTTCAGACTCGTTGGTGCCGCGCAATGCCATGCCAAATATGATAATAAACATAACAAATGATACTTGGTTTGGCGCAACGCCGGGCACTTATCAACATTTGGATATGGCGCGGACCCAGGCGATTGAAATGGGTCTGCCGGTGGTGCGTGCGAATTATTCAGGAATATCGGCGTTTATAAACGCAGACGGAACGATACGAACATCATTACCTGTTGGTGTGGCGGGGGTTTTGGACGCGCGGGTTGGCGGCACGATTTTTACCCCATACCGCCAACTGGGGTTGCATAAAACATTTATTTTAATTTTATTATTTTCAATCGTGATGATTTTTATAACCCGTAAAAAAGCATAAACTTGTCCTTTATAAAGGACAAGTTTATTTCACTAATCACTATCACCATCCACCAGCACTAATGATTATTCGCTATGATTAAATCTGGATACCCGCATCTGGATACAATATCTTCATCGCGCAGCGATAACATATTCTGATATTTTTGTAATATAGGCAACGCGATACTTTCATCCGCACCTTCTACTTCTATCTCAATAAAAGTCCCCAGTCCCACAACATTATCCAAAACAATTTCGCATTCATTATTTTTGAATTTCATTCTTGTTTTATCAACAACTGCTTTTATCTGGTGATTTAATCCAATCATCATATATTTCAATTTTTCGTAATCATCACCAGACACAGACATCTCGGTCTCTTTGGTTGATAATTCAGATATTATTTCATGAAAATCAAACGAATATTTATTTTTTATTTCATCATGGCGAAGCCGTAAATAAATTCTTTTTCCGTTTATTTTCTCATTATTCACAAAATAAGTATCTATTTGATGGGAATATCCCTTTTCTATAAAACCATTACAAACCAGTATATTTTTTACTTTATCAAAATCAGCCAATGTTCTGAATTTTCTTTCAATTTCCATGGGATTCTCCTGGGTTTAGGATTTATTTATATAATAATAAACTTTTTTTCACAAAACAAGGAATAAAAGCACTTGTCCTTTATAAAGGACAAGGTTTTAATTCTAAATTATAAATTATAAATTGACCACTACCCCGCGGCGTTGCCGCACCCCTTCGCCAGCGAAGGGGAATACCACATTCCCCAAACCTGAATTTACAAAATCTGTCTTTTATTATTTGCGTCGGGGGCGGATAAAATACCCTCGCACTCCATACGTTCAATAAAGCCCGCGGCCTTATTATACCCAACACCCAGTCGCCGTTGAACATAGGAAATCGTTGGCTTTTTATCACGCACCACATATTCAACCGCCGCGCGATACAGGTCCGCGTCTTTATCCCCCTTACCCATTGGCATTCCGGGAATTGCGGGCGATAACCCCGCAAATCCGCCCTCGCCCTCGTTATCACCAATACCCTCAACATAACTGGGCTCAAGTTGTTTGCGTATAAAATCACAAGTATTTTTCATATCTTTATGCGATACCAATGGCGTATGCACACGAACTGCTGCCTTACCATTATCGGACAACAACATATCCCCAAACGGCAGCAATTGTTCCGCGCCAGTTTGCCCCAGAGAGGTCTTGGAATCTATGCTTGAAAACGCCTGGAAAGAAATTCGCGCCGGGAAATTTGCCTTTATCGTTCCTGTGATAACCGATGTATCTGGGCGCTGTGTCGCTAAAATCAGATGTATTCCCGCCGCACGCGCCTTGGCCGCCAGACGCTGGACACAGGCCTCGACCTCTTTACGCGCCAGCGACATTAAATCTGCAACCTCATCAACAATCAAAACCAGATAAGGTATTTTTTCCAGTGGAATTTCCTGTGTCTCAAACTCCAACGCACCTGTTTCTGGGTCGGTTCCAACCGCAACCTGACGCGTAATTGTTTCACCATTCGCGACCAATTCTTCTATTTTTTCATTATATTCAGAAATTTTCAGCACGCCCCCCAGTTGCTGCATTTTTGCATAACGCTCGTCCATCTCGCGCACTGCCCACTTTAAGGCATTTACAGATTTCGCAGGGTCATTTTTTATAATCGGGCACATCAAATGTGCGATGTCATCAAACACACCAAAATCCAAACCCTTTGGGTCTATGATAATAAGGCGGCATTCATCTGGCGCGAATTTATAAAGCAAAGACATTATTATAGATTGCACAAAAACCGATTTTCCGGTTCCGGTATGCCCCGCAATCAGCAGATGAATCATCTTGGTTAAATCAAAATAAAATGGTTCGCCCGATACATTTACCCCCAGCGCGAGCGGCACCGCAAACGGAGAATCCTCGAATTTTTCATTTTCAACCAATGGACGGAACAATACAGGTTGGCGCGATAAATTCGGTAATTCTATACCAATAACATTTGTGCCACTGATGTGTGCGATACGAACTTTTTCTGCGGACATACGAACTTTTAAGTCTTCTGCTATATCAGTAATTTTTGCTGTGCGGACACCCTGACCCGGCTCAAACTCATAAATCGTTACAACGGGTCCCGGACGAATCCCGACGATTTTTCCATCTATTCCGAATTCTTCTATGTGCGCCTCTAACATGGTCGCCAGGCGACGCAGTTCCGGCGTTATAACACTTTTTGCCAACGCCCCCCGTGTCAGCAGCGATGGTGGCGGTAATTCATATTCAATATCATCTGGCGCAGAATCAGCAACGACCGCCGCCGTTTTTTTTGCGCGGGCGCGACGCGGTTTTGGCTCTTCTTCTATTTCTTCTTCATCTGCTTCTTCTTCCGCAGTTTCTTCTTCATCTGGCTCGCTGATTGGGCGCAGACGCAATATATTTATCCCCCAACGCAAAGCGCGCCAAATACGCGATGACACAGCGCGAACATCCGACCATTTTATATGCAACAAAATCCCCGCCATTAAACAAAAGACCGCAATAAATAAAATCCCAAATAAAAATTCCAAGCCACCAACAATTTTTCCAATATCCGTCGCAGCAATCGCGCCAACCACACCGCCCCATGATTTTGATACTGCAATTGCGCCGAACCCGAATGCCCCAATTATGGTTGTGATAAATGCGCGAGTAATATCAAATTCAGGTGCAAGAGATTCCCAGCGCAACATCATTGAAATCCCGCATCGCGCCAAAAATAAAAACACGAATAAGCTAGGGATAAAACCAATCCCATAAATACAAAACGAGATAAAGTTTCCGATTAAACTTTGACGACCCAGGCTGGACGCTGTCATAAACCCATCCAGCGCAGGGTTATGAAAAATCAACACAAAACAAAACCACAACCCCAATAAAAACAAAGCCGCACCAGATGCGCGATATATCGCAGCGCGCGCCGCATCACGCACCGAATCGGGTAAAAAATTTTGCTTCTTTGCCATACCCGCATTTTATCATAAATTTAGTATCAGCGCCAGTATCGGCTGGTAATAAAAAAAAGCGGCGTTCGCCGCGATTTTTTATTACGCGACAAACTGGTCTGGGGTGGTCTGGCATAGTCCGCCCACGCCCCGCATTGTCTATATTCCACTTTTATTGTCTTTGTATCATAATGTCTGTAATTGTCCGGCATTGTCTGCCAAGAAAAGACATATTACAGACATAGAATTTAGACACAGAACGGACATATACTGCGTAAGTTTATGTCTTTCAATATAAATCTGGATATAAAACTCTGGACTTTATTTGTGAATTTTCATACAATGCAGTTATGATTGAAAAGAATAAAATACATTTGCAAGATTGTATTATTGGCATAAAGGAATTGCCAAACGATTCTATGGATATTATTATCGCTGACCCGCCTTATAATATCGGAAAAGATTTTGGAAATAATTCTGATAAACGCAGTGATAGGGATTATATTGAGTGGGTAAAACTATGGTTGCTTGAATGTCAGCGTGTGTTAAAACCAACAGGAACAATGTTTATTTACGGATTTGATGAAATCTTAGCCCACATTTCCGTTTTATTACCGATTGAACGGCAAAGGTGGCTTATCTGGTATTACACAAATAAAAATGTTCCGTCATTAAATTTTTGGCAAAGAAGCCACGAATCTATAATTTGTTATTGGCGTGATAAACCATTATTTAATCGTGACGAAGTTCGTGAACCTTATACTGACGGATTCTTAAATGGCAGCGCTGGACGCACAAGACCCGCAGGGAAAGGCAGATTCGCCGCAAATGGTGGTAAAGAAACAATTTACCAAGCAAATGAAAACGGCGCTTTACCGCGCGATGTTATTTCCCAATCAACGCTTGCTGGTGGTGCTGCATTAAAAGAAAGAATCATTTATTGTAAAGATTGTAAATGTATTGTTGAACCAACAAAACGAAAAGAACACGATGGGCATAATTTAATAATCCACCCAACGCAAAAACCTTTGGAACTTACCGACAGACTTATAAAATCGTGCAAACCAAACAAAAAATATAATGTTTTAATTCCATTTTGTGGCAGCGGTTCAGAATGTATATCTGTATTGCAAAATGGTGGTAATTATATTGCGTATGAAATCAACCCTGATTATGTCTTGCTTGCTGAAAAAAATATAGAAAGTATGAATAAGAAAAAACAACCAAATTTATTTGGAGAATAAAAATGCAGAAATTACTAAATAAGGGAAATTTTAAGAAAATAGATGAAGTGTTTTTAACCAAAAGCATTGACGCTTTTCAGCAAATTACAAACATTCAAACAGAATATGAAAAACTGGATACAGATACTTTTATGAATGAAGTTAGGGATTCTATTGCTGCAAAGTATCTACACTATACCCACGTAAACATAGAAAAACACGGCTTTGATGCTAGAAGAAGTTCCGCAAACAAAGACTTTGAATTTGATTATTTAGAAGTAAAATCCGCAAGTTATGATGCAAAATCTTGGCAAGCAACTTTTAATGATACAAATTTAGAAAAAGCGAATTTATTCAAGGAGAAAAATATTTATTTGGCTTTATCTGTTTGGCGTGCCGCATCTGAATTATTGTTTGTTGTTTATGGTAAAAACAAGGAAATTGGTAATTTTTTAGAGGCAAAAGTTAAATGGTTTAAAAAAGGAAATACTGTTCGTAGCACGCAATCCATAACCATTTCAGATTTAATTTGTAAATATGGATTCAAAGTATATGCTGTGCATAAAACACCAAATGAGATTTTTGATTTGTTTCAGGTAAGAAATGGTTGTAGAAAAATACCAAGAGATTCTATATTATCAATTACGGATTTATAGGTATTTTATGCCTAAAATCCACAAAAAAAGACATATGTTAGACATAGAATGAACGGATAAAAATAAAATCGCCCGCAAGGTTATATTTCTTGCGTGTTTCATTTTTCGGATCAGGTAATTTTTTAATACTGTGTGTATTTATAATTTCTAACAAAAGGCTGAAACTTTATAAAACATTCTTGTTTTAATTTTTTAATCGCCTTGCTTGATTTTATAAAATTTTGCGCGAATTCTTTATTGTTTAAATCTCTGTTTGATTTCGTATTACGCCAAATACGTCCGTATTTTAATGGAATGTTTCTCATTTCCGTATTATAGAAACCCATTATACTCATAATTTCTGATTGCGCTGATTGCGAGAAACGCTTTATTGTAAAATAATCTATGTTCGGCTCTTTATAAAATACATCCAACCTACCATCCAGAATAAACAAAATTTTATCATTATACAAAGTATCTTTTTTACGAATCCATATACCTTTTTGATTTATATAATTATTCAAACTGGCCAAAGTTGAATAATAATTCAAAGGTTCTATTCTAAACAACCTTTGATTCTCATTAAAAATAAATTTCAAATCGCCAGAATTTTGATTATCCGACATTATTTCAGATTTTGTGATAATATGTTGTATTTTACCAAAGGTCATAAAACTGACCGTGTCCACATCATAATCAACCACCAAACCAACTAAACTTGTGTTATTTTGCATATACTACTCTTTTAATTATAATCACAATATAATACATAATTATAAATTGTCAATAAAAATTTTTTTATTGACATAACGATGGGGGGGGAAATACATACCCTTTAACCATAAAAACAAAAACCCGCAAGTCTATATTTACTGCGGGTTTTATTTTATGTACATATAATTTTTATTTTTTCTTTACCGGTTTTTTAGCGGCGGGTTTTGCAACCTTTTTTGCTGACTTTTTTGCAACGGATTTTACAGATTTTTCTTTATCCCCGTCTGTTTTTTTACCACTTTCTTTTTTAATTTCTTTCTTGAACACATTTAACCCGTTTGCCAGATTACGCATCATATCTGGGATTTTGGCGTGTCCGAACAAAACCAAAATCAAAATTACAATTAAAAGTATTTCCCAAAAACCTGCTTTCATTTTATAATCCTTTGTTTATGTTTTATTACCGCGCCACATAGCAATCAAGGCCGTCTGATTTCGCATTACGACAAAATCCATTCGCATCCGCAGAATTATTAAACCCAACGCGCAGACGGTATGTTGTTTTGCCGCCTGACAATACCGCATCTTGAATTACGAAACTGTGTCCTGAAAACAAACTGGTGTGTGCGCCTGAAATTTTCTTTTGCGCAGATACGGCTGCGCTGCGCGTGCTGTATGACCCGAATTGCACATAATAATTACTGGATTTTGCCGCTGGGGTTTGTGCTGATTTCGGTGCTGGTTTTGCCGCCGCAACCTCTACTTTTTTTGGCGCAGGTTTTGCAACCGGCCGTGGCTTTGGTGGTTCCACCTTGGCCACTTCCTTGAACACTACCTCTTTTCTGTTTTCAATTTCACGCACAGGCGCGGCCGCAGGCACTGGCTGGGCGGTTGGCGCCGCCGCCACTGGCACAGGTTGCGGTACAGGCTGTGGTGCGGGCACTTGTTGTGGCGCGGGTGCGATTGGCGCAACCTGCCCTGCCGCTGGTATTGGCGCAGTTAAATCTATTTCAACAGAATCGGAACTTGTGCCACTACTGACTATGCGCACTATAATATAGGTCGCCAAAATAACCACAATCAACGCCGCACCAAATAACAACCATGGTTTGCGCGGACGCGAACAAGATGCGGCGACCTCTAATTCTTCATCAACCTCGGGCAATTCAATTTCATCTTCCAGGTCCAACAAATCTAATTTTTCATTTTCATCGGCCATTGGCGTTCTCCTTATCTTTATGTATAAATTATTATATCATAAAAAATACAATAAAAAAAATAATAAATAAAAATAAATCGCGACGAATGCCGCGATTTATTTTAACCTTATATTTATATTACCAACCGGTGGTAACATTTGGACAAGATACGACCTGATCATTCATCAAAAACTGTAATAAGACACCAACACTGAATAACAATACAAATCCGGTAATTAAACCAATCAAATGTTTTTTACCATCAGTATCCCATTTGTATTCTTTTTTGGTAATCGCATCCCAGCCAATACTGGCAATAACAAAGGCCGCACCAACAAACGCCAATGTCCGCAAGATACCAAACACGCCCTGTAATTTTGTAATCAGTTCGCACAACCCGGCATTTTCCGGTGCCGCCGCGTGTGCCGCGCCAGCCATCACAATAGCCAATCCCGCAAATGTTATTATTTTCATAATTTTTTTATTCATAGTTTTTTCTCCTGTATAACTTTATTGTCTATATTATACCACAAAAAACATATTAAACAAATTATTTTATTTTGGCAATTTTCCAAAATTCGGTGGAACAATCAACGCGTCATTTTGTTCTACAATAGGCTCGCGCGCGCAATCACAACACGCGGACAACCCCAGCGCACAAACCAATCCAAAAATTAAAAATATCTTGTTCATAATTTTTTCCTTTCTTTTATTCTGGAAATTTAACCGCCGCCGACATTTCACGGACAAATTCCAATACAGATTTTGTTTCTTGGGCATCAACCCCCAATCTGCGCAAAGTAATCGTATTATCCGCCATTTCCTTGTCCCCGACAACACCGATAATCGGGGTTTTCGCCAAGGACAATTCACGAATTTTATAATTTACTTTTTCCGCGCGCAAATCCGCCCGCGCCCGCACGCAAACATTTTTTAATTCCGCAACAACTGAGCGCGCATAATCATCAAACCGCTCTGACACTGGCGCAATCACGACGGGCTCTGGCGACAACCACAACGGCAAATTCCCGCCCGTGTTTTCAATCAACATTCCCATAAAGCGTTCAATAGAGCCCAACATTGCGCGATGCAACATAATCGGGCGATGCTTTTGTCCGTCTTCCCCGACATAGGATAAATTAAATCGTTCTGGCAGATTCATATCCAATTGGATTGTGCCGCATTGCCAAACACGTCCAATTGAATCATGCAAATAAATATCTATCTTTGGTCCATAAAATGCCGCATCTTGTTGCGCAATTTCATACGGAATTTTATTACTTTCCAATGCGTGTTTTAATGCCCCCTCGGTAAAGTCCCAGGTTGTATCATCACCAATCCGAAATTCTGAATCCTTGCGCGTCGCCAATTTTACAGAGATATCATCAAATCCAAATTTAGAATAAATATCTTTTACAAAATCCATAATTTTAATAACCTCACGTTCCAGTTGCGCCTCGGTACAAAAAATATGCGCATCGTCTTGGGTAAATTCGCGCACCCGCATAATCCCGTGCAGGCCGCCCGCCGCTTCATAGCGATGAACTTTGCCAAATTCTGCCACATACAATGGCAAATCTTTATACGATTTTATACCCTGACCGAATACCAGCATTCCACCTGGACATGACATAGGTTTTATACAAAATTGACGACCATCTTCGGTTTGTCCGCTATAATTATGTTCGCCATACTTTGCCCAATGCCCAGACGTTTCCCATAAACTTTTATCCATCAGTCCTGGCGTTGAAATTTCCAAGTACCCTGCCCTTTCTTGACGCATGCGCACATATTCAATCAAACGACGATAAATATAATATCCCTTGTCATGCCAAAATACGCTGCCTGGCGCAAATTCAGGTTCAAAATGAAACAGGTCCATATCGCGCCCGATTTTACGATGGTCGCGCTTTGCGGCCTCTTCCATTTGTTTCTCGAACGCCACCAAATCGTCCGCGTTTGCAAAAGCATCAACATAAACCCGCTGCATCATTTTATTTTTAGAATCGCCACGCCAATATGCACCCGCGACACTACGAACTTTGAAACCATCGCGCGGCAAATCTTTACTTGATTCTACATGCGGACCGCGACATAAATCTGTAAAATCACGAAAAGTATAAACAGACAACTTTTCCCCCGACGCGTCATACTCATTTAACCATTCCATTTTATAAGGCTGGTCCGCGAAAATCTGTTTTGCCTCGGACAAAGACACTTCGCGCCTTTCAAACCGACCATTTGATTTAATCAGTTCGCGCATTTCTTTTTCAATTTTTGGAAAATCATCTTCGGTAATCTTATATTCCATATCAAAGTCATAATAGAACCCATTTTGGGTTGCGGGACCGCCACCAAATTTTACATCCGGCCATATTTTTTTTACCGCCGCCGCCAAAATATGCGCCAAAGAATGTCTAATTATTTCAATATCGTATGCCATTTTTTATCCCTATATTTATTCCAATTATTATAGTTTCTTTTTATCAAAAGTCAATAATACTACCAAAAAGGACGGCAAAAAAGAAACACACCGACCCGCCAATTACAAACAAATGCCAAATCGTATGACTGAATTTTAATTTCCGCCACAGATAAAATATAATCCCCAACGAATAAGACAATGCCCCCGCCAACATAAACCATAACCCCCGCACTGGCACACTTTCAATCACCCACGGCAAAATAAATAATATGGTCCAGCCCATAATCAGATATAATAAAACAATCCATTTTGGTTGTTCTTTGGGTTTTTTAATTTTCATAATTGTGCCAACAATCGTAATCGCCCACAATAATCCAAACACAGACCAACCAATCGGGCCGCGTAAATTCACCAAACAAAACGGAGTGTATGTTCCCGCAATCAGCGCATAAATCGCGACAGAATCCCAAACCTCAAAAAAACACTCGGACTTTTGCCCTATCATTGCATGACACATTGTTGAACCGAAATAAAGCGTAAACATAGTCAATCCAAAAATCGCGCAAGACACCAAAGCCCATGGGTCACCCTTTAACGCGGCGAAAACACATAATATGGTCAGACCCGCAATCGCGAGTCCTATACCAATCCCATGTGTCAAAACATCCATCACCCATTCTGATTTTGCTGGCGCGCGTTCCCAACGAAATAATCCCGCGGCACGCATTGCGCACAGCAATCCATTTGCGTGCTGGTCTGATTTTATCCGTTTTAGTTTTTGTTTAACTTGCTGACGCTTTTTAATAATTTTTTTCAACATTTTATTTATCCATTTATTATTTTATTTATTCTATTTTTTACCATTCCCGGGCGATGTTTTTCCATAACCTGCATTATTGAATACAGGTCGGGGGTTTGCGCACGCCCCGTAATCGCAACACGCAAATTCATCGCAACATCACCATTTTTTATATCCATATCTGATGCAATTTGGACAATTTTATTCCACCATATATTTTTATCATCATTTTCGTTAAAGCCACGGACGAATGCGTCCAGCGCGTTTTTATTATATTCAAATTCGGTGTTTTGTGTATATCCGAATTGTTTATATTTTTCTGGCAATTCATCTTTATCAAAAAAGAAACAGATAGATTCCACTGTCTGTTTCCAAGTAATAAAATCTTTTCTAACCCGTTTCGGATTATCCCGTTCAATACCAAAAATATCTATTAAATAATCCTGGTGTTTATCTATAAATAAACGCATACCAGATAAAGTATATATTCCCGACGAAACATAATCTGTATGAGTGTATGCCAGCGATAAACCCGCTGGATTCCAATCGGACATCTGTTTATAAATTTCCCCTGCGCTCAACCCTGCAATATACTCTTTTGCCCACCAATCCAATTTATCAGGATTATACAGCGCGCCCGATGTTGGTATTTTTTTAATGTTTATTTTATAATCATCTTTACGCCAATCTAATCCTGGATTTTTTGTTTTTTCTTCTTCATAACGACTGGACATTATATTTAACAAGTACTCTAATACGGCATTCGGGGGATACCCTTCTTTTATAAAATAATCTACATTTGCCTCGGGGTCTTTGCGTTTTGATATTTTGCGTTGTTTGCCAGTTTCATCGTCAATCTTGTCAATCGTGCTGGTATGAACATAAACAGGTGGCGTCCATCCAAGCGCCCCAAACATTTGCAAATGTTTTGGCGTTGATGGCAACCATTCTTCACCGCGTACAACATGCGTTGTTCGCATAAAATGGTCATCAACAACATGTGCAAAGTGATAGGTTGGCAAACCATCTGTTGATTTAATTATAATTTCATCAACATTATTTTCAGGCATCGCAATAGAGCCGCGCGACGCGTCTTTTACAAAAACTTTTCTAGACGGGTCACCATCGGAATAAAAACGAATACTGGGGATTTCACCATTATCCAAATGCGCGATTATTTCAGATTCCGATAAATCGCGGTCGCGCGCCCACGCGCCATAAATCCCAGTAGGCTCGCCATTTTCTGTTTGCTGTGCGCGAATATCAGATAAATTTTCCGCTGTCAAAAAACAAGGGTATGCCGCACCACGACGCAAAAATTCCGCCGCAACGCTGTGATAAATATCTTTGCGATGACTTTGTAAATAAGTCCCGTAATCGCCCTTGCTTTCTATTTCATTATTTGCATTAAATACAGGACCTTCACCCGATTGCAACCAAAACGCGTTTTGTGTTCCCATAATTAAACTGATTGCGCCATCAACCTCTCGCGCGATATCTGTATCTTCTATGCGCAGCATAAAAACACCATCCGATTGTTTTGCCAATTTCCAATTTAACAACATCTGATACAAACCACCAATATGCATATAACCCGTTGGGCTTGGGGCAAAACGCGTTACCATTGCGCCATCTGGCAAATTACGCAGTGGAAATTTTTGTTCCAGTTCCGCAATTGTATATTTTGCATTGGGCAGTAATCTTTTTATTAAATTCTCTGATAAACCTGGGCGCATAACTTATTCCTGTTGTTGCTTTTTATAATTCCATATTTTATACTGAAACTTATGGAAAATCAAGACATACGGACTTTTGGACGACGCCATGGCAAAAAACTATCCACGCGCCAGCAATGGCTGGTTGATAATTTACTGCCTGCCCTTGCCCACACAGACACAGAAACTGATACAATCTTAGAAATTGGTTTTGGCGCGGGCGAACATTTAATGTATTTGGCGCAACATAATCCCGATAAAATTATTATCGGCGCAGAACCATTTATAAATGGTGTCGCGTCGTTGCTGGCAAATATCACAGATGCGCAAAATCTGGTCAAAAACGAATATAAAAACATCAGAATTTATCCAGACGATGTCCGAAAATTTTTTATTGAGAACAAAAATTTTTCACCAGAAAAAATTTATATTTTACATCCCGACCCATGGCCAAAGGCGCGTCACGAAAAACGCAGATTGTTAAATACGGAATTTATAAAATTGCTCTTGACGCATTCGGGCGCGGGGTTAAAGGAAATTATCATCGCAACCGACCACCTGGATTATGCAAGTTGGATAGAAGAACAAATTAAAAAAATCAACAACGCAAAATACGAAATTTCAGATATTGCGCCACAGGGTGGATTAAATACTCGTTATCATAACAAAGATATGTTCGGGGCAAATAAAACAAAATATATTATTTTATCGCCCAAATAATTTTGCGAATCGTGATTGTTTCTTATTTGTTATTTTTTTTGTATTTTCTGCCGCTAATTTTTTTGTTCCATCCTTGAAATTTTTTGCATTTTCCGGTGTCAGGAAAAATGTTTTTGATAATAAATTTGGGCTGTTCAATATATTTTGTGTTGTTTGCGGACCAAAAGATTCTTTTATTATATCATATATTTTTTTACCCCCTGGAACACGCGCATTCTTTATTTTTGTTATTATCTGTCGCGCACCACCCAACTTACCATTACGCAAATCATCACGCATTTTATCAAAGTCATTTGATTTTAACGCTGTAACAGATGTAGCGCCATTCGCAGATTTTATTTCCGGAATATCACCAATATAATCATCCAAATTCAGATATACCAAGGCCTCGTGACAATGGCGGTCAATTAAACCGCTGAATCCGTTTGTTGGCAAATCCGCCAAAAAACTGGCGCATTTTATCGGGTCTTTGTAATTTTTTTTCACAAAATTACATAATTTGCGCCCGAGTAATTCGTTGTTATAAGTGCATGAAAAAATCGCCACAAATTCATTTAATGATAATTCTGTCCCAATTAAAAGTTTTCGCATATTTTTATATACGCGCCCGTTTTCGCGTTTCTTTGCCCAAGCGGCGATCGCGCGATAGGCGCGATTTCCACCAATACTAAAATTCTTAAAAATTCCCTTGTGAGATGCAACGCGTTCCCAATTACTGGAATTTTCATCGCCATTTTTTGGCCAATAATAAGACCCCATACCAACGGTATTTATTTTTTTACCATTGTCTGAATAAACATTCAGATTCAGCGTTTCTGTTGGAAACATAGACAGCGCGACCAACGGCATCGCATCATCAAAAAGTTTTGCAAAATCTGCATCCGAATTTATTTTATAAAGTTTTCCACGTGTTGGCTGTTTTTCTTTTACTATTTCTTTTTTTGGTGGATTATATGATTCTATTACCGCTTTTATCGCAGCGTCCCCACCAACCGCCATTCCCGACATCATTAAATAATAAACAATATATGAATACAACGCTGGGTGACGCGCCAGGAAACTTTGTTGTCCCTTTGGTGTTTTAATCTTTGCAAATTTTTTTTGCAAAGCGTCCAATACTTTGTTATCCAGCAACAATTCTGATGATATCATCAAGGACCAACCAATACCAACCAAACCACCGCGTGCCACAGGATTGAGTCCCTTCATGTTTTTAATGTTTTTTGTTGCGCGGCGCAAAGCCCGTGTCGGATTATTTAACATCTTGATTATCCTGTATTATATGCTATATTTTATCACAGAAATGGCAAAAAAAGCGACAAAATATTCAACATTTAATTGGGGTCTAAATACCGAGGTTCCAATCACAAAAAAGAAAACAATCCAGACGGAATCACGCCCCCTGGCGGACCGAATGCGCCCCGAAAATATAAACGACATCGTTGGGCAAACCGCGTTATTGGGGGAAAACGGGATTGTGCGCCAGATGGTGGAATCTGGGAAATTGGCGAATTTATTATTATGGGGACCGCCCGGATGTGGCAAAACAACGATTGCGCGCGCATTGGCCAATTCCACAGACCTTGAATTTATGCCGATGTCGGCGGTTTTTTCTGGAACGGCGGATATAAAAAAAGCAATGGAAGCGGCAAAAATGAACCGCGAAATCGGGCGCGGAACTTTGCTTTTCATCGACGAAATTCATCGGTTTAATAAAACACAACAGGATACATTACTACCTTATTTAGAGGACGGCACAGTCGTGTTCGTCGGCGCGACCACCGAAAACCCCAGTTTTGAATTAAATGATGCGTTGTTATCCCGCTGTCATATCGGTGTGTTGCAACCACTATCCAGCGCGGATTTAATGATTTTATTACAACGCGCAGAATCTAAAATTGGCGCCCTGCCCATCGGCGCGAAGGCGCGAATCCACCTGTGTCAAATGGCGGACGGGGACGCGCGATTTTTATTAAATACTGCGGAATTTTTGGCGACTGCAAATTTCAAGAAACAATTGACGCCCGATGAATTGGATAACGCAATACAAAAACGCGCCCCCCTGTCGGATAAATCTGGGGACGAGCATTATAACCTGATTTCGGCAGTTCATAAATCTTTGCGGGCATCTGACACGGACGCGGCGCTGTATTGGACGGCGCGAATGATGACATCGGGCCAGGACCCAAAATACCTGTTTCGTCGTTTAACCCGATTCGCGATAGAGGATATTGGTCTGGCGGACCCGAATGCCATGAACATTGCGCTGACCGCTTGGCAAGTGTATGAAAGAATGGGTTCGCCAGAGGGGGACCTGGCCCTGACCGAATTGGTAATTTATTTAGCGACCGCGCCAAAAAGCATTGCGAATTATCAGGCCCAGGGCGCGGCGTATGCGGCGGCAAAAAAATATGGCAGTCTGATGCCACCAAAGAATATATTAAATGCACCAACAAAAATGATGAAGAATTTGGGGTATGGCGCGGACTATGTTTATGAACCCCTGACCAAGACAGGATTTTCGGGACAAAATTGTTTTCCAGAAAATATGCCCCGCCAAACATTTTACAACCCGATTGAGCGTGGGTTTGAACGGGAAATTAAAAAACGATTGGATTATTGGAACAATCTACGAAACAAAAAATAAAACGCGGGACCCACCCGCGTTCCTAATTAAAACACAACCCCGACGCGGGCGCCGAATCGGAAATCGCTTTCTTCTATTTCATATTGCCCAAATCCCGTATATTGCGTCCTTCCATACTGACGCACAATCTTTAAGGAAAATGTTTCACGATTATACCGCGGCATTGTCGCGCGACGAATAATTATATCGCCCCCAATTTTCCATTCATCATTAAACGAATAATACACACTGGGGCTTAAATCTATGAATGACATTCCATGCACATCATCAAAAATCCAACTGGCCATTCCCGTCCCTGCAAATGTCCATTTATTAAAATTTTTACCAACACGAATTCCCGCAGAATACACATTGTTATACCATTCGGGCGCGGACGAGCCACCAAAATTTATCCCAGCCAAAATATCAGTAATTATATTTTCACTTGACGCGCGATAGGTCAATTGAAATCCAACATCGGAAAATCCATCGGCATTACCATCAAAATCTTGTTGATATTTTACATCTGCCGCCAGCGAAAAAATCCCGTTGATTCCATAACGTGCATTTAATCCGACATCCAGCAAGTCCGACCCGTATGAGCCGCCACCAATAACAACAAAATCATTTGCGTTCTCAAAATACAGGGGATTTTCAATATCAAATTCCGATGCAGACGCCATGAGCGGCGCAAACAAAATTCCACAAAACATTAAAAACTTTTTCATCTAAATTACCCCTGATTAAAAATACAACAACAAATGTAATCCGTATGCAATGTCAGAGTATCCAGACAAATGCACATTTCCCTGGCAAGTTGGGTCAGACATATTAAACGCGGCTGGCGGGGTTGGTGGCTCTGCCCCACCCCATGAATACATATAAAGTTCTTTATTGGAATCAGCAGAATCATAAAATGACGCACGCGCATACAGCCCCAGAGAAAAACTTTGTAATGGTTGCCAGTAAATTGCAGCGCGCCCATAAGCCTGGCTGTGCCAATCATAATCCCCAAAGGTCGCGGATAAATCCAATCCCCACTGGTCAGATAACCGCGCAAATGTTCCGACCGACCCCTCTATATAAAATGAATTTTTTACATCAGTATTAAATGCGATGTATGCAACCTGACCCGCATCTGAAAAAATTCCGTTTCCATACGAAGTATCCGCCCAATGCAACATTGAAACATTCGCCGCGCCATAGATTGTTGTCTGCGGTGTCGCCCGATACCCCAGTTTCAGCGACCCAACCCCGATATGCGCCAGGTCCCGCGCATTCTGGTAATACGCACCAACATTTCCAACCCAATACGCATTATCCATAAACTTCCATTGCAACCCAACGCCCCATGTGGAAACGCCACTATCAGTATTTTTATCATACGACGCCGGATAGGAATGTCCCAAGGTGCTGGAAAACGCGTCCCAGCCCATTTCATATTTTGTTTTCGCGTATTTTATCATACCCAACACAGATATTTCGTCCGTAATCCCAAGGGACAAATCTTCACGCACCGACCATTCCGACCCCTGCCAATCACCATTCGCGCCACCCCATTTACCGGCTCCGAAAGGAATCATAAAATCATAAGTATTTTCGGCAAATCCCAAATCGGTCAAAGATAAAAATTTTCCCGTCTGATTTTGGAAAAATGGGTCGCCCAACATTCGGTCAGCCGTCGCACTGCGCCGCACATTGGTCGCCTTTTTTACCGGACGCGCTTCTTGTTTTTTTACAACCCTCTTTACAGGCGCAGCCTCAACAGCAGTTTTTACGCAACGTTCGCCACAACCATCAAACTTTTGATATAACTCATGCCGACTGGTTGCCGCAATCGTCGGCAAAGATATAATCAAACCCAACAATCCAAAAATTATTTTTTTCATCTTTTATTCCTATTTTTTCTTGGACAAATTATACCATATTTTTGGTATATAATAAACTATTAAATCCGCCACAACCATTCCTATGAACGCCCCCAGTAAAACATCGCCCAGATAATGCGCACCATAACACAGCCGCGACAACCCGATTAGAACCGCAAGAGCCCAACACAACCATTTTATACGCGGAAATAATAATCCAATTGTAACCAACGCTGCAAATGATGCAATCGTATGCCCCGATGGCATTGAATAAAAAAAGTAATTATCCCCAGGCGGAAAAAATCCATAAACCCCGGCGTTTTCAAACATTATTGGGCGTGCGCGACCGATTAAAATTTTAAGCACCCCACCAATCGCCCCCGCAAACACAACAGAACACAGAATATAAAAACTGGGGTGGTGTAGAACCGAAACCCAAGATGTATTTTGTTTATATTTATCATTTATTAACTTTCTATCTTTTAATTTATAAATATCAACATCTGCGCTCTGCGCTCTGCGCTCTAATAACTTTTTAACAAAAATTATTGCTGTAAAACATATTGTATAAATAACCCACGACTTGAATCCAAATAAAATATCAAAAATATAAGCCCATTCACCATTAAATTTTCGCATAAAATACATCATGGGGATATCAAAATAATAAAAAGACAATGCGCATAAAATAGCGACAATTGCCATCGCAACACAAATCCAACCCCACCGAATTTCTGATTTATTCAGAAACATTTTGCGCCTTTAATAATTTACGATACGCCGTGTTATCGGTCAATAACTTTGACGCAACCGCCGCCGCCGCCGCATCTTCCGTCGCGCCAGATTTAATAGATAGGCAACCCGCGCGCGCAGCCTTTAATGTTTCCGCGTCCATTTCCATATCCGCGTTAAAATCACGCGCGCCAAAATCCCCATTGACGGCATTTACAACAAACAGGTCTTCTTGGGCTTTATTTCTGATATTTGATAAACAAACCATTGGAAATACCCCGCGCCCATCCAGTCCAATCTCGCGCGCAGATAGAATTTTCCGATTTCCCAACTCTATGGTTCCGCCAATACTTACCGGAATTTTCGTAATCAGTTTTGCGTTCCCAGCGGTCGGCGTTCCAACCAAAATTCCACGAGCATTGTCATAAAATGCCGATGCGACCCCTTCGGCTGCCCCACTTGTATTTTTTGATACCAACACAACAACTGGCAAATCCGTAACGGCGTCCCCACCTGGGATAACACTCGTCAATTCTGCGCCATCGTCAATCATCATTATTGTTTTTTGTCCGATAAATAATCCAGCCAACTTTGCCGCGGCAATTTCATCACCACCCATCGCCGTGCGCATATCCAAAATTATACCAGTGCTATCCACATATTTATTCAACGCTTCATTGACTATTTTAACCGCGTTTTCAGATACATTGTAAATTATAATTTCCAGAATGCCCCCGCCCAACACATCATCAGTCCGATAAACAATGTCAGTGTCCGCCAAGACAACACTGGCGCGACGAAGCGCAATGTCGCGCGTTCCAGATGGGGTTGCAACCTTTAACTTTAATGTCCCAGAATTAAATCCATCAAACGCAGCGGCAATTTCCGCATCGGACATTTTCGCAACATCCATTCCATTTATTGCGACAATTAAATCATTATCATAAATTCCTGAATTTGCGGCAGATGACCCCGCCATAACACCACTGACCCGCCAATAGCCACGCGTGTCGCGTGCGCCCGTCAGCCCAACACTGGTTAAAATCCGACCATCATCGCCGCGCGCCGCCGTATATTTGCCGTCCGCGTCCAATGCATGTGTCATTGCCGCAATTGAAACAGAATATAATGTTGTCGCGGGCATTTTCATTACCGCGGGATTCACATCACGAACTTTTAATAATAATGCAGTTGCAATTTGACCAAACGCATTCCAATTACCATCATCAGGGCGCGGCCAATTTCCGATAATTTCGTTCCCCGCGACAACAATTATCCGCGTATCTGTTGCGGCAATTTTTATCCCCCGCCCCAGCGTTTCCAATGATTCCAAGGCATTTCCAATATCACGACCCGCAAAATTTGTTTTCTCTAATGCCTCAAAAATTTCAGCAAACAGATTTGATGATTCATCAACATCCAGTCCCGACACAATGCGATTATCTGGGTCAAACAAATCCGACGCGACAACCCCTGAAATTGGGATAAAACAAACAAGCAAAAACAATGATAAAATTATTTTTTTCATAATGATATTATAATAAAAAAAGCAATCTCAACGCAAGGCTAAATTTTGTTTCATTATAAAAATTCCATTAAAATAAAAATGGGGGCGCGCACCTTTTGCCCCCATTCGCCCCGACATCGCATTGCGATGGTCGGGGGGGCTCGTTTTTGTTATTTCGCGTTCTCGTTCGACGACAACTCTTTGATACATTGCTCGGCAAGCCCGCGCACGCGCACCCAAAGATCGTAGCCGAGGGACGCGTTAAGGGTGGCGAGGCTCAGGCAATTCAAAGAGCAACAGGACGCGCCGTCCCAATTGCCCAGAGATAGCCAAAACTGCCCATCAGGAATCAAACGTTCTACTTTGTTTGTTTTTATATTATACATATAAAACATTGCAATGCCGTATTTTGATTTTTTACCAATTTTTGGTTTCTTTACTATTTTCGCATATCCTGTTTTATTTATATCCGCAGGTGCGGAAATCACACCACACATACGCCAATCAGTATCTTTCATATAGTTATTATTTATATTTTTTTGTAATTGTGATACCCAATTTTCTGTAATCCAATCAGTATAAATTGTATTGTTATTATCTCCATAGCCAGTTTTAAATTTATAACTATTACTGTTCTTACTGAACGTTGGTTGGTTGTCCCCGTCCAACCAAAACACACCAACAAAGTTTTCATCTTTGTTGATGATTTTATCCATCTGTTCACGCACACATTCAATAGAATTGTTTGTGTTATATGATTGTTGTGTTGTTTTATTATTTTTATCGTTTCCCAGGCGGATATTATACAATGCGGTTTTTTCTGCGTATGAAAATCCATTAATTTTATTGACATCGCGACGAATGTTACGACGGGATTCCTGGCGTGCATTAAATTCCGCAATTACTTCATTCAAAGTTTTATCTTTTGGCAAAATATCAAACAATCTTTTACTAAACATTTTGTTCCTCTTTTTTTAGGTTATATAATTTATATTACACACCCCAATACAATTTGTCAAGACATTATTTGGATTGTTTTAAGATTTTATAAAATATGGTTATTTATACCATATTTTATAATTTTAACTTATTTATTTATTTTGCGAATCACGGATTATTTATATCGCGAATCGGAAAAATTATTCATATTCTTGTGCCTGTGAAAGAAATTTCATGGGTGTTGTATTTAATACAAGCAGTTTTGGCTATCTCTGGACAATTGGGACAGCGCGTCCAGTTGCTCTTTGAATTGCCTGAACAACGCCACGAATAACGCGTCCAACGACAACAACGAACTTTGGGTGCGCGTGCGCGGGCTTGCCGATACTTGAACATCAAAGTTTTGCCGACCCGCGGGACACCAATTAAAGGGTCTTTTGATACAAGGCTGAATACAACACCATGTCGTAAATACGGCAAAATACAATACGCGGGGATTGGTGCCGGTGCGGTAATTTTTACCGCACCCGCCCAACAATAAACATCAAAAGGCTTATAAAATGACCGATATTCATTCTTTTTCTGACTTCGCAGAACCGCGGTTTGGTCTGTCGGGGGTAAAACGCAGAATTTCCGATATTTTGGATACTCCATTGGTCGCATTGGCATACAAAATTATCCCATCAAAAAAGAACTCTGGTGAATGCCTGCAACTACAATTTACAATAAACAATGAAAAATTCATTGTTTTCACCGGCAGCGCGGTTTTAATAGACCAATGCAAAACATACACCGAAAAATTTCCTTTTAATGCAAAAATACAAAAAATTGACCGATATTTCAGTTTTGTTTGATGTTCTCACTACATACACAAGCGGGTCAAATAAAAAAAAACTTGTCCTTTATAAAAGACAAGTTTATTTCATTAACCAATATCACAAGCAACCAACACCATTAATTTTCTTTCCGTAAATCAAAATGATACAGCACGACATTGGAAACATAGATAGATGTTATTGTTCCCATAATAATCGCGAACATCATCGCAATTGCAAATTCGCCTAAAATTTTTCCTGCAAAGAAATACAATGCCAACATTGCCAACATTGTGGAAACAGATGTCATCAGCGTTCGCGACAACATTTCATTGACGGATAAATCTATCAGTTGGTCCTGGGGCATCTTGGAATACTTTTTTGCGTTCTCTTCTATTCGGTCGTAATTTACAACCTTGTCATTGACCGAGTATCCAATACCAGTTAAAATAACCGCAATCGCTGTCTGATTAAATTCCAACCCCGCAATACTGAAAAATCCAAACATTAAAATAAAGTCCAAGACAAGTGAAATCAGAGAACCAATTGCATATCCACCCTTATACCGAATCCAGATATACAACGACATCAACAAAAACGAAATTATAACCGCCATAATTCCGCCGCGTATAAGTTCGCCACCGATTTTCGGACCAACAATTTGCACCTGGGAATACTCAACTTTGTCCCCAAAGATATTTTTAATATCCGACACTGCTTGGTTTTGCTGTGCCTCGGTCGCGCCTTTTTCCAGACCAATTCGCACCATAATATTACCATTATTATCTGCCTGTAATTCTGGTTTGAACCCGCTTAAATCACTGCGCATCTTGTCAATTGTGTAATCGCTTGACACGGGTTTAACCTCTAAGGAAATACCACCCGCAAAGTCAATCCCGTAATTTAGCCCGCGCGTTATCAGCGCAACCAAAGACAAAATAACCAGCATCGCCGAAATCCAATACGACAATTTTCTATACTTCATAAAATGCAAAATCATTTTTATATCCTTTATTTATCTGTGCGCTGTTTATTTTTTTATGCGGACATAGCCGATTTTTTTATTCTTTCCATTCATATACATTTCTATTATCAGTTTTGATAATGGAATACATGTAAATAATGTTGTAATAATACCAACCGATAATGTAACCGCAAAGCCACGAATTGGTCCAGCGCCGAATTGGAACAATACAAGCGCGCAAATCAGTGTCGTTAAATTCGCGTCCAGCACGGCCTTGAACGCCTTGTCAAATCCAGCATCAACCGCGCGCAAGGGCGTCGTTCCCGCACGGATTTCATCACGGATACGCTCAAAAGGCAGGATATTCGCATCAACCGCCATACCCAGTGTCAGCGCAATACCCGCAATCCCAGGCAATGTTAAAACACCACCCAACAACGCCGTGATACCAATTATCATTGCCAAATTGACCAGCAATACAATATCTGCAATTATACCAAACGCCCCATATACCAAGAACATAAATATAACAATTAAAACAACACCGATAAATGCCCCCAGTTCCCCAGATTTAATTGTATCCGCGCCCAAGCCTGCACCAACTGTGCGTTCTTCTATGACCTGTAATGGCGCCGGCAATGCGCCACTGCGCAATAATACTGCCAGGTCCTTGGCCTCGGCCACATTGGCAAAACCACCCGAAATTTGTCCGCGTCCGCCAGGGATTGGTTCGCGAATAACTGGCGCGGTTAAAACACGTCCGTCCAAAACAATTGCGAATCTTTCCCCAACATGGTCGGTGGTTAAACGCAAAAATCGCCGCGCACCCACACTATCAAACACGGTTGATACAACTGGGATATTATTCATTTCGTCCAGATTTGCCTGGGAATCGGTTAAACTTTCTCCGGACACCTCTACCCTGTCATAGACCGGAATTGTTTGCGCCGGATTATCTATCATCGGCAATAATTTCGTCCCCGATGGCACACGAGCGCCCGCCATAACATTTTCATTTACCAAATGAAATGTCATTTTCGCGGTTTGACCGATTAAATCCTTTATACGCTCTGGATTATCCACACCTGGCAATTGCACCAAAATATATTTTCCGCCCTGGGACTGAATAGATGGTTCTTTTGTACCAAATGCATCTATGCGACGACGCACAATTTCAATACTGCGCGCCAGCGCATCATCAATCATTTCTTTTTTTTGCCGGTCAGAATAAGACAAAGTGATTTTATTACCCACAACATCTATATTCACGCTATCGCCAAATTCCGCGCGCAAACGGCCACGCGCCTTTGCCACATCATCCGTGTCCCGAATATTTAACGAAACAATTCCATTTTGATTACGCAGGTCGCTGTATCGGATAACCCCCTTGCTGCGATTTATAAGGGACGCGCGCGTTGTTTCATATAGTTGCGCAGATTTGTCCTGCATCATTGTATCTGTGTCAATTTCCAACAATAACTGCGCCCCACCTTTCAGGTCTAACCCCAGCGAAATCGGATGCATAAACGAAGGCAGATATTTCGCAGAGTTCGGAAACATTGTCGGCACAGCCAACAATACACCGAACACCGCCACTAAAATGATTGTGATTTTTTTTAACATTTAATTTTCCTGTACTTATTTATCGGCCGCGCCTGCGACTGCATTTTTAGACACTTCGATAACGACACCTTTGGAAATTTCCAATTCTATCGTTTTTTCATTTATCTTTTTAATTGTGCCATAAATTCCAGCGGCAACAACCTTTTCGCCGACCTTTAACCCGTCCAACATTTTTTGATAATCTTTCATACGGCGTTTGTTTGGCAACACCATAAAGAAGTAAATTATCGCAAAAATAATTGCGCAATAAATTACCAAGCCCCATACACTGCCTGTTTGTGCGGCATCCACTGCGGGTGCAATTGTATCGTTGATTGTTATTTGTTCTGCTGCCATGTTTTATCCTTTCTTTTTGTTTTTGTTTTATGAATATAGTCAAAATTTTTACCAATTACCAGTATTTTTTACCGCTCGAACAAAGTGTCCAGTTCTGTGTCCGAAATTTGCTTCCACACCGGTCGTCCGTGATTACATTGGTCGGCGCGCGGTGTTTTTTCAATATCACGCAACAACGCATTCATAGACCCCAATGACAATTTTTGCCCTGCGCGCACCGAATGATGACAGGCATAGTTCGCCAATTTCAGATGTAATTTTTCCCCCACCATGGACGAATGTCCGTTTTCTAATACCTCGTCCGCGGCGCCATGCAACAGCGCCCCCCAGTCCAAATCCCAATCGGCGGGCTTTTGATTTATCACAATTGTATCCGACCCGAACGAATCCAGCGCAACCCCACTTTTTTCCAATTCATCTTTTATTTCAAGTACCGCCGACGCGCGATTATCATCCATTTTTACAATAATTGGTATCAGCAGAGGTTGGGTGATTATCTTATTATTACGCAGTTTTTCGTATGTTATCCGTTCTGCGGCGGCGTGCTGGTCCGTAATTACAATACCATTTTCATTTTCAGAAATTATATATTTATTTCCAACCTGACCAATCACCCGCCCCAATGGACCATTATCCGATGGCGCATCTTGATATAAAAAATCATCAAATTTCGGTTCTGATGCGCGCTGAAAATTTGCGTCAAAAGTAAAATCAAAATTATTATTTTGTGTGCGCGCCACATTATTATCATCATTATTAAACACCGGCGCTATATAACTAACAGGGGTCGCGATAACATTACGAATTGTCTTTATTATAAACGCACGAATATGCGCGGGTTCCAAAAAATGTACATCTGTTTTTTCCGGGCTGACATTTACATCAACCATATTTGTTGGCAATGTTATATACAACGCGCACAACGGAAATTCACGCGCATGCATCACATCCATATAGGCCGCGCGCAACGCGCCAATTAAAACCTTGTCCCGAACGGGTCGGCCATTTACAAACAGATATTGCGCCACCGCAGACGCACGCCGCAATGTCGGTATTGACACAAAACCAGTTATTTTTATATCACCGCTATTTGCATTTACCTCTAACATTTTGCCCGATACATCATCCCCCATCACAGAAACTATCCGTTCCATAATTGGTTGATTCTTTATAAATCGCAAGTTATTGTTCAGCACAAAGCCAATATCCGGGCGCGACATAGCCAATCGTTTTATAACATCAACGATTGACATCATTTCCGCCCTGTCCCCGCGCAAAAATTTTAATCGCGCTGGTGTTTTTGCAAACAGGTTTTCCACCCTAACTTGTGTTCCGCCATTGTATGCATCGGGTTTTATTTCACCTGTTGTGGCGTCCAACTTCATATTATTGGTTAAAATTGTCATATCGGATACCGACGCGATAGAGGGCAAAGCCTCGCCCCTGAACCCAATAAAATTTATATTTAATAAATTGTCAGTATCCAATTTGCTGGTCGCGTGCCGACGGATACAACGCCCCAGATCATCACGCGACATACCCGACCCATTATCACTGACCGAAATCAGTGTTCGCCCGCCATCAGATACATCAACAACAATTTGGTCTGCGCCTGCGTCAATTGCATTTTCAACCAACTCTTTGACCGCGCTGGCGGGACGCTGCACCACCTCTCCTGCGGCGATTTGATTTATTAAAAAGTCTGGCAATTCGCGAATCGGCATTTTATTTCCCATCAAACTTTACTTCTACTATTTCATATTCCTTATCACCAGATGGCGTGCGAACAAAACAAGTATCCCCGACGCATTTACCAATCATTGCGCGTCCCATCGGCGAAGTGCAGGCAATTATATTTTTACCATCCGCGTCAAATTCAGATAAAATTTGACATTGCACACTATTACCATCGTCATCGGTTGCCGTCACATGCGCCCCAAAAATTACGCGATTCCCAGACAGGTTTTCTGTATCTATAACCTCGGCATTTTTGATTAAATCTTCCAGGAAACCAATACGGCGATTTATCATTCGCTGTTTTTCTTTTGCCGCGGAATAGTCCGCGTTTTCAGATAAATCCCCCAACGAACGCGCCCAAGCCAACACCCTATCGTTTTCTGGCTTTTGATTTGTGTTCAGGTCTTTTAATTCTGCCAACGCGCGTTCATACCCTTTTTTTGATACAGGTTTTTTTTCCATAGAATTTCCTTTTTTTTTACATTATAATCAAGAAATTATGATAATAAAGCCAAAAATTTTAACAATTTTTTTATCGCGTCGTTTTCTGTCGGGTTTGAGTTTGGTATTACTGATTATATCTGGGATTATATTTGCGATTACTTTTATTGAAAAATTACCACGAACCGATGGGATTTTAAGCGCGGCCAATATATCATTTGTCAGTTTAATGGAATATATTCCACTATTTTTACCATTGGCTGTTTTTATGGGAACATTGCTGACTTGTTATAAATTGACACGTTCATCAGAATCTGTGATTCTTAGTGGCGCGGGTATGTCGCCTTGGCAAAAGATACGACCTTTTTTAATAACTGCGTTTATAATTGGCGTTTTTACGACGACAATTGTAAATCCATATGCAATCAGTCGCAGTGCGCGTGCCATTGACATTGAAAAGATGAACACATCTGAAAATTCAATCTGGATTCGCGAGTCTGGCGACACAGGCACAATAATTATTCGGGCAAATGGCGTTGAACAAAACAAACGCGGTGATATGTTTTTTTCGGACGCGTCTGTGATTTTGTTGGGCGCGGATACGAACATTGAACAACGAATTGAAACAGACAAAATAACACTGGATAATGGTGGTTTCTTTATAAAGCATGGGCGCGGCTTTGACGAGTATGGTGTCCCAGGGACCATAAAAAATTGGTCCTATGTCGCGCAAACAACGCCGAACACATTTCTGGAACGACATCTGAAACCAGACCAAATTTCATTTTGGAAATTACCAAGAACAATAAAAAATATGCAAAAAATCGGTCTTTATGCGCGCGGTCATTGGTCCCAATTTTGGACATTACTATTTTTACCACTGACACTGATTGCGATGACAACATTGGGATTTGCGTTTTCACAAACGCGCGAGCGACGCAATTTTTCATTCGGTATAAAATTTGGTGGCGGGATTTTAATATCATTTGGCTTGTATTTTTTAACAAATGTATTCAGCGCACTGGGAACCAGCGGGGCGTTGCCGACTATTCTGGCGGCGGCCCTGCCCCCGCTGTTGATTACAACATTCGCAGCAATGTGGATTGTATCGTTCGAGGCGATTTAAGATATGAAAAAAAAATATAAAAATAAAAACTCTTTTATAAAATCAAAATGGCTGTGGTTGTGTATCGCGATAATTTTAATTATCCTGATGATAATATCATTTTCACCAAATGTGCATTTGACCGAGGTTGTATTAAATTGAATTATATTGAATTATACCTTGAAATGTTGATGGCAGAACGTGGTCGCAGCGCAAAAACGATAGAGGCGTATGGGCGCGACCTGACCGCGGCGGCGAATATGATTGGGAATTTATCCAACGCGTCATCTGACGATTTACGCAAATACCTGATGTCATTAAATGATACGGCTGCAACAATCGCGCGCAAGACCAGCGCATTACGAGGGTTTTATAAATTTTTATGTCTGGAAAAAATTATAAATAACAATCCAGCAGCCGATTTAGAATTACCAAAAAAACAAAAAAAGATTCCAAAATTTTTATCAGAATCCGAAATAGAATTACTGATTTCCAATGCTGGGGATACAAAAAATTCTGTGCGTTTGCGCGCGATGATGGAATTGGTTTATGCGTCTGGTCTGCGTGTTTCTGAATTATGCGAATTACCAATGCGCGGAATCTTGCGTGATAAATTACTGATTCACGGCAAAGGGGCAAAGGAACGAATCGTTCCAATGCACGCGGGAGCAGTGGCAGCATTAAACAAATGGTTGGAACTACGCGATTCCGATTCGGAATTTGTATTTTATGGAACGGGCAAATCAGGACATTTAACACGCGATGGGTTTTTCAAGATTCTGAAAAAATGTGCGGTGTTGTCGGGGATAGAACCCGGACGGGTCAGTCCGCATGTCCTGCGCCATTCGTTTGCATCACACCTGTTGGCGCATGGGGCCAACCTGCGCGCGATACAAACAATGCTGGGACACGAAGACATCGCAACAACACAAATCTATACCCATGTAATGCCTGAAAAATTAAAAGAAGCGGTGTTTGAACATCACCCACTGGGGAAATCAAATGATTAAAAAATGCGACCATAAAAATTGCGACAAGGCCGGCGTTTGTCGCGCACCAAAATCACGCGACCTGTGCGACTATTACTATTTTTGTAAAGAACACGCGGCCGAATACAATAAAAACTGGAATTATTATAATGGTATGACAGACGATGAAATTGCCGATGATTGGGAACGCGAAACATTTGGCATTGCGGACCGCGACCGCGCAGCAGCAGACAAAAAAAATGCAGAATACGCTGCGTTTATAAATGACTTTTTAACGGGTCGTGCCACATTTGATAAACAAACAACAAATAAAGCAATGCCGTCAAAAATATCTGCGGCATTGAAGATTCTTAACTTGCCACCAACCGCATCAAAACGCGATGTTGCAGCAAAATATAGACAATTGGCAAAAATTTATCATCCGGATACAGCGACGAATAAGAAAACATCGGCGGATGAATTTACCAAAATAACCGGCGCGTATAATGAATTAAAAATATGGTTTGATAAAAAATAAACGCGCCGTTTGGCGCGATTATTTTTTTATTCTGCGGCGGTGATAACCTTTTGAACATCGTCATTTGCGTCCAACGCATCGGTCAGTTTTTCCAAACGCGCGTATGTTTCATCGTCCAGGTCAATCGGCATATTGGGCAGCCATGTCAATTCTGCGCGTTCTGGTTCGCCCAATTTATCATTCAATGCCTTTTGCACATTCATAAAAGAATCAGGCGATGTTTTTACAATATACCCATCGTCCGATGTTTCCAGGTCATCTGCCCCCGCATCCATAATTATTTCCATCATCGCGTCTTCATTTGCCGCGACATTCAGGGGATAAAAAATAACACCCGCGCGCGTGAATAAGAACGAAACGCTACCCTCTTCCCCCATATTTCCGCCATTTTTTGTAAAGATACTGCGGACTTCGGGCGCGGTGCGACGCGGGTTGTCTGTCATTGCCTCTACAATAATTGGGACATTGCCAGGACCATAACCCTCATACCGCATTGGCAAAAATGTTTCTGCGTTTGCGCCCTGGGACTTGTCAATGGCGCGTTTGATATTGTCGTTCGGCATAGAGTTTTTACGCGCGGTTAAAATCGCCAGACGCAGGCGCGGATTGTTATCTGGATTTGGGTCGCCCATTTTTGCCGCCATTGTGATTTCGCGCGCCAACTTGGTAAATAGACCGCTGCGCGCGGCATCGGCCAAGCCTTTTTTATGTTGAATATTGTGCCATTTGGAATGTCCGCTCATAATTTGACCTTTTGTAATAATAGTTTATAATATTTGCAAAAGGATACCAAATGATTGGAAAATTGCAAGGCATAATTGACTTTATCGGCGACGGGTTCGTAATTTTAATGACAGGGGGTGTTGGGTACAAAGTATTCGTACCATCAAACCTGAATTTAACATTGGGGTCGTCCGCGAGCCTGTGGATTGAAACAATTGTTCGCGAAGATTCATTTCGTCTGTTTGGTTTTGATTCTATTGCAACCCAGAATTTATTCAATAAATTGACGGGTGTATCGGGCGTTGGTCCACGGGTTGCAATTGCGATAGTGGGCGCATTACGCGCGGATATTTTATTGACAGCAATTGTAACAGGGGACGCAAAAACAATAACGGCGGCGCCGGGTGTTGGGAAAAAAGTCGCCGAGAAAATCATCGTTGAGTTAAAGGGTAAAACCGATTTATCGTTTGCGGGCGCGGCGGGGGATAACAATAATCTGGCGGATTTAATATCTGCGCTGGAATCATTGGGCTATCGACGAATTGACATTGTGCCATTGGCGCAAAAATTATGCAGTGAAAACCAAACCGCGGACACTGGCGAATTGGTCCGCATTGCACTAAAAGAAATTAGTAATAAATAAAAGGTATACAAATATGGAAACAGACAAACAAAAAGAAATTGCGCAGGCGCGAAAATACAACAGAAATCTGGCAATTGGTTTGACCTGCGTTATTGCGTATTTAACGGCGATTGGTCTGATTATTTTTAATTATCGTATACACAAGGAAAAAAAACAAAACAAAGAATTTTATAATACATTTATAAAACCATACAGCAATAACAATACTATGAATTTAATTCCAACAAAAAATCGTGGTGGCGAATAAAGATGGATACGATTTACGCACTTTCATCGGGAATGGGGGTCAGCGGTGTTGCGGTAATTCGCATCAGCGGGGAAAATTTACAAAATCTATTTCATAAAATAACTGGACGCAAAAATCCAGAACCGCGCCACGCATACACTTCGCATTTATTGGACAACGCTGGGGACATTATTGACCGCGCGATTGCAATTTATTTTTCCGCGCCAAATTCCTTTACCGGCACCGATGTCATAGAATTTCATACACACGGCAGCGCGGCGGTAATTAAAAAACTTTTTGATGTGTTAAAAGAAAATGGGGCGCGTCTGGCGAACCCTGGTGAATTTTCGCGTCGCGCGTTTGATAATGAAAAAATGGATTTAGAAATGGCGGACGGCTTGGTAAATTTACTATCTGCCCAAACAGAAAAGCAGCGACAATTTGCATTGCGCGCGGCGATTGGACATTATTCGTCCGCATTGGAAAACTGGCGTTCGCAAATGATAAAAATCGCGGCATTCGCAACCGCAATGACCGATTATGATGAAACCGACCTGCCCCAAAACATTGGTGAAACGCTGACTGAACGCACGCAAAATTTGGCGAATGAAATCGGCGCTGCGATTACGCGTGGGGGGGTGGCGCGCGGGATACACCGCGGATTTAATATAACCTTGGCTGGGGATACTAATGTTGGAAAATCGTCTTTATTTAATGCGTTGCTGGGGACATCGCGCGCGATAGTGTCCAATACACACGGAACAACGCGTGATGTTATAACTGCGGATTTGGATTTAGACGGGTATTTGGTGCGCGTGGCGGATACTGCGGGCCTGCGCGAAACAGAAAATGAAATTGAAAAGATAGGAATTGAAAAAACCAATGATGAAATCAAAAACGCGGATTTAGTCTTGCGTGTTTATGACGCGCGTGGGGTACCAAACGCCCTGCCCCAAAATAAAAATGAAATTATTGTTATAAATAAATCTGATTTATTGAACGAAAATTATAGCAGAGATGCGATTTGTGTTTCTGCAAAAACTGGCGATGGAATTGAAGATTTGTTTAATGAAATCCGCACGCGCGTTGGGGAATTGACCAATGGCGCGGAATCAGATATTGTCGTTGGCACGCGCGCATTGGAACATTTACAAAACGCATTGAACGAATTGAATGCCGCATTAAAAAATAAAAATAATATAGAATTGTTTGGGGCACATATAAATTACGCGTCGAACGAGATTGGAAAAATTCTGGGGACAATTGGCGCATCGGATGTCGCCGATGCAATCTTTTCTAAATTATGTTTGGGGAAATAAAATTCAATATAAAAATATTTTTCAACTGGTCCTTTATAAAGGACAAGTTTTTTTATCTATTATTTATGATTTTTTTATGACTCTATCATACCCCAGTATAATTACCAGCGATAATAACGGAATAATCCAAACACTCTGGAATCCCAAAATCGGATAAATTATCAGTGTTGCAACCATCGGCATTAACAAAGAACAAAATGCTGCGGTGGATGACAACCTGATCCCATACATTCCTATTAAAGTTATCGCGACTGGTATCAGTCCCCATGTAATAGAAAAATACCCCAGTGTGGCAATAGACGGAAAAAGCAGAGCCAGCAAAAATGATAATCCGCCAAACAATAATGTTATACCGCGAGTTTCCCAAACTTTCTTTGATGTTCTGCGTTTTATAAACTCACCAGAGATTATAGCAGAGCCCGCAACAAACATAGAATCCAAACTGGACATAGATATTGCCAAAATCGCAGAAAGCCCGAATCCAGCCATCCATTTCGGCATAGTATTTTGTATCAAATTAAATAATGATAAATCATAATTTTCTATACCTGATAAAGTACTGAACGCATACAACCCAAAAAATATAACAAACATCTGAATAACAAAAGTTATTCCCGCCGCCCACCAGCAAGAACGCTGGATACTCTTTTCATTTTTTGCAGACAACGCCAATTGCCAATTTGTCGGATACGCAATTAAACCGACTGCCATGACACTCAATAACAACAAAAAAACACCAATAGTATCATTATTCAATGGATTAGAAATACTTTCAACTGCGGTTGTAATGTTTGTCATAAAGT
Organism: Rickettsiales bacterium; assembly: GCA_031262525.1. GTDB lineage: Bacteria > Pseudomonadota > Alphaproteobacteria > Rs-D84 > Rs-D84 > JAISHM01. Next base: position 80,074 of record JAISHM010000009.1, read on the forward strand.
CCGGGGAAATATAAATAAAAACACTCAACACAACAAATAACGCGGTCATTATCCAAAATTGAATTGTGTCGGTTAAAATATCTGCCTTTATTCCGCCAATTGCAGAATACCCCATAGAAAATATGAATAAAATAACCTCCGATAATAAATACGAAGACCCCAAAACAAACGATATCAACCAAGACACCGCAACAACTTGCATACCAATGGTCAGTGCGATAAAGACCAATTGCAAAATTGACATTAGCCGTCTGTTTGCGACACCAAAACGTTTTTCAAAAAAATCTGAAATTGTAACAGCGTTAAAAGTTCGCCCAAAACTGCGAATCTTTGGCGCGATTAAACCAAATAAAATAAAAGACAACGGAACACCAATTGCCAATCCCAATCCTGTAAACAAAGACCCACGCGCAATTTCAGAAACAACAAATACCGTGCAACCCGCACCGATATAAGTTGCAGCACTGGAAAAAGTCAATAGCGCGGTTGATGTTTCGCGGTTTAATTTTGTAATTAGAGAGATTTGTTTGGCTTCTAAATCGATGCAAAACAGTCGTAAAATATCACGAAATTTAGCATCAGAAAATTTTGCATTTTTTAAATACTTGTTTTTCATAGGTTTATCCTAGCATTTCTTGCTAAAATATCAACCTAATCTAGTCTTGAACCA
>JAISHM010000002.1 GCA_031262525.1 Rickettsiales bacterium
ATAAAAAATAATATGAAAAAATCGCAAAATTTATTTTTGCGATTTTTTGTTTGACTAAATTAGTTTAGTGTTTTAACATTTTATTCATAATTAAAAGAGAGATGATTTATGTATAAATAGTAGTTGGAATAGTTTACAAAGTTCAGAGTTTAATTATCAACCTCCATCACCCGTCACTATTTCGTTTTTTGGGATTTCATTTTTGCCCACATTTTTTCAAACGCTTTGTTACGCGCCAGTCCCCGCAGATGTGGAAATCGTCCAAAGATTGGGTCGGTGTCCCATAATTCCATAACACTTTTACGCGTCTGTTTTTCCAGTTTAGCAATATCAGATATGTTCCGATTAAAATAATCATCCCCCAGCAAAGCGCGAATAATTTGTTCGCGTTCATCCCCGGTCGCGTTTTGACGCAATGCCCATTCTGCAACATTTGGGCGCTGGCTTTGTTTTAATGCGCGGCGCGACGCGCCCGCACCATCCGTACCCAACAATATCAACCATTTGTGATAATGTCGCGACAAAGACGAAATTAAATAACAAAAAACAGCGCGCCGAAACTTCATACATAAAACATACAATTTTTAGTCACGCAAAGTAAATTAAAAAACGCTTGAAAAATAGATTGTTATGGTTTATATTTCGGACATAAATAAAGGGCTTTTATATGTTTTCAGTATTATTGGTTTTATTGGTCATCGTTGCAGTTATGATGATTGGCGTGATTTTATTACAAAAGTCCGAGGGGTCTGGAATGTCTGGTTCGGCGGCGGCGTCTATGTTTGGTGGTGCGCTGACTGGGGCATCGGCGGGAAATTTCTTGACCAAGACAACAACTATTCTGGCGGTGATATTTTTTATTTTGTGTGGCGCGCTGGCCATTGTGTCCAGTCGCAACGCAAATAATAATGGACCGACGGAATTACAGCAAGAACTGATAACAACGGATGCGGCAAAGCCCGCAACCACAACAATACCAGAGGATTAAAATGGTAGATTTACAGATTTTAATGTGCATGAATTATAAATAAGGGGATTGTAATAGGAAGGGGATTAAAAAGAGCTAAACATATTATGAAATACGAATATAAAATTAATAAAGAACTCCCCAGAGTAAATTTAGTCGTATTTAGTTGTGGAATGCATTAAATTATTTAAAAATAACAATTAAATCAATATTAGACACTGTTCATATACCATTTTCATTAACTTTGATAGATGATGGTTCAAAACCAGAAGTTATAGAATACTTAAAAACGATAAAGCCGGTTGATAATTTAAAATATGTTTATAAAATATTCCATAAAACAAATAAAGGTATCCCTGTATCTTCAAATGATGCGATTGAGATATCGTTGAAAAAAGGGTATGAATTTACTTGTTTTTCTAATAATGATGTTTATTTTTCGGATAATTGGCTTGAAACTTTAATAAATGATATAGACAAGGATAAAAATATAGCGATGTTGAATCCTCTTCGTACATCAAGAACAACCATGTATAATAGTGAGTATTCAACTATGCATAAATTAAAATCGCTAAAAGAGACAAATAATTGGAAAAAAGAATTAGAAAAATTTACAGGGTTACCATACACTAAATTTGAATGTTTTGTAAAAAGGATAAAAAGAGTAAATATTTATAAAGGTTTAGAATATATAGAATTTCCGGATATTCTTTCAAATTGTGTTGTTTTATTTAGAAATGATATATATGCAAAACTAGACAAACAAATAGGTGGTTTAATTCGTAAAGATTTTGGTAAATACGGAAGTGATGATGCTAATCTTACTTGGAATTTTATAACTAATGGGTATAAATGCGCTATTTGAATTTAGATATAGACGAGTTGTTAGTATGGGATTATGACAAGTTCGGACGAGATTTTGACCAATTAAAAAATTATTGTGAATATATTAAAGTTAAAACTCTGGGTTCGGTTATGATAGATGTATACCCAAATTGTAAAGTGAAAGATATCGAAGGTATTAAAGATGAGGATATACTGAAAAAGTATGTTTATTTTGATAACGGAAATATTAAATCACAACGAAAAAGAACTTGTAATTTTAGATATTATGGGGGTGTCCGCGAGAGATTATTTGGAGTAAGACCTTTATTGCAAAAATTCCCGTTGGTGTTTATAGAGAAAAATACAATTATGATAAATTCTCATTTTTGGTATCCATATAGGATAAATAGTTCAATTTTTATTATAAAAATGTTGCATTATAAATTTTTGCCGGGTTTTATGCAAGATTATGAAAAATTTATTAAATCAGGTATACACTATAATAATTCGTCTGAATATAGTGCTTATATGGGTTGGGTAAAAAATAACTTAGATAATTATTTTTATAGAGATGGTATTAGTGAGGCTCTTGACGGGAAAAATTTAATTTTTCTGGTCAAAAGCCTGTCAAATTAGCGGATTTTTAGTCAAAAAATCGTGATGTGTATGCCTTTATAACTTCTTCGGGGGTATCGCAAATCATCATATTATATTCGGTTTGCGACCCCAGGAAACCCTCCCTAATCATCTGTTTCAGCATATCGCCCAGAATATCCCAAAAGCCGTTCGTATTCAGAAAGTATATCGGCAGCACGGTTTCATTTACCTGGTGCATTGTCATAATATCGGATACCTCGTTCAATGTTCCAACGCCGCCCGGGCAGATACAGAACGCGTCCGATAATTCAATCATTCTTTTTTTGCGTTCCAACAGGGTATCTTTGATTTCGGTTTCTATGCCCTCTAATACTGGTTCGCGATGAATCAGTGTGGGGGTTGTAATTCCGATTACTTCGCCACCATTATTTTTAACAGCATTTGCAACAACCCCCATAATCCCAGTTTCACCACCACCATAAACCAATCTGATGTCAGATTTTGCCATCATTTGTCCCAGTATCTCTGCCTGGTGCGCGTATTCTGGATTATTTCCGATGCTGTGTCCGCAATATACTGCCATTGAATGTTTTGCCATATTTTTATCCTTTTAATTTGATTTTGTTTAATTATATCATACAATAAGTCAGTTATGAATACAAATTTCTTAGATTTTGTTGGTCAGTATAATGGTGCGCCAGTGGCATTGGCGGTCAGTGGTGGTGTTGATTCTATTGTTATGCTGCATTGGTATGCGATGATGGGATTGCCCGCCATAGTTTTACATGTGAATCACGGATTGCGGACAGAGGCGGACGCCGAGGCCGAATATGTATCGGCCGTTGCGAAAAAATTAAATATCCCTTGTTATATTTTAGAGTGGAAGGGGGATAAGCCGCTGGCGGGGTTAGAGGCCGCGGCCCGCATTGCCCGTTATAATTTAATGACCGAATTTTGCCGCGAAAATAATATCGGAATTTTATTCACCGCGCACCAGGCCGATGATAACATTGAAACTTTTTTAATGAATCTGGCGCGGGGCAGTGGGGTTTATGGCCTGGGCGGAATTCGCGCGGAATCTGTTCGCGATGGGATTACGATTGCGCGGCCCCTGTTGAATGTTTTTCGGCGTGAATTAAAAGACTGGGCGGATACGAACAATGTTAAATATACAAATGACGCGATGAATTATGATGATAATTTTACCCGTGTGAAAATGCGTCAAAATCGTAAAGTTTTATCTGAATGTTTGGGAATTTCGGACGAGCGGATTTTGTTGGCAGTGGCTAATTTGGCGCGTGCGCGCGACGCCCTGGAACAAATCGTAATAGACAAAATACCCAGCGAAAAAGATGGACGGATTATTTTTTCGGCGGATATGTTTTTTGCAATGGTGGACGAATTGCAATTAAAATTTTTGGCATCCGCGTTGCAAAAAGTTGGGGGTGCGGAATACTCTCCGCGACTTTGCGAAATTCAGCGCTTGCGAAACGGGTTAAAGAATGATAAAGTTTTAACCCTGGCGGGTTGCACAATTCGTCGCTTTGGAAGTAAAATTTTAATAACAAAAACAGGAAACAGCATCAGTTTCAGGGATAAAAAATGAAAAAAGAACAAATAAAAAACGCGGTAAGTCAGATGAAAAATAATGCAAAGAAACGCGACTGGTCGTGGGTTTTTATTTTGCTGTTTGGTTTGATTTTGGCGGGTGTCGTATTCAGTCCAATGGGTCAAAGAATGACGGCAGATGCCGAACAAAAAGCCGCGATGCAAGGGGCGGAAAATGCGGTAAAAGAAATGACTTTTTCCGCGCTGATGTCCAGCGAAATCGCAACAATGGATATTCACGAAGACATGGCGACCGGCACATTAAAAGACGGCACAAAGTATAAATCCGTGATTGTTTATGACCCAGAATTATTGCAAAAAATATCAGCGTCTGGCGCGGTTGTAAAGATAGATAATTCGCGCGGGTTGGGTTATTATCTGGGAACATGGCTGCCAATTATATTTGCGGTTATTTTGATATTGTGGATTTTGCGCGGGTTTCGGTCTGGTGGTGGAATACCCCGCGCCAGTTCGTTTAACCCAACAAAAATTATCAGTGGAAAAACAAAGACTACTTTTGCCGATGTGGCGGGGATTGAATCGGAAAAGAAAGAAGTTTCCGAAATAGTAGATTTCTTGAAAAATCCAAAAAAGTTCAAAGATTTGGGTGCACGTGTGCCGCGTGGTGTATTGCTATCGGGCGAGCCTGGGACTGGAAAAACCCTGTTGGCGCGGGCAATCGCAGGCGAGGCAAATGTGCCGTTTTTTGCGACCAGTGGTTCGGACTTTTCCGGAATTATTATGGGGTTGGGGGTTGCGAAAATCAAAGAAATTTTTGAAATGGCGAAACGCAACGCGCCCTGTATTTTATTCATTGACGAAATTGACGCAATCGGGCAACGGCGTCGTAATGGTTTTAACGACCAAGACCGCGAACAGACATTAAATCAGTTGCTGATTGAAATGGACGGATTCCAAAACGAAAATGGAGTTATTGTTATCGGGGCAACAAATCGTCCGGATATGCTGGATACGGCATTATTGCGCCCGGGGCGCTTTGACCGCCAGGTACGGATTGAATTGCCAAATATGCAGGGGCGCACGGAAATCCTGAATCTGTATGCGAAAAAGTTCAAGTTGGCAAAAAATGTCAGCATAGACGAAATCGCACGCGGAACAACCGGATTTTCTGGTGCGGATTTAGAAAACTTGTTGAACGAGGCCGCATTGCACGCCGCCGGTGAAAATCACAAAGTCGTTGAAAAAACAGACATAGAAGAAGCGCGCGACAAAACCCTTATGGGACAAAAAACGAATCGCAAAATGAATGATTTGGATAAAAAATTGACCGCCTATCACGAGGCTGGGCACGCCTTTGTCAGCGTGCATTATCGCGATTTGATTGACCCTATCCACAAGGCGACGATTATCCCGCGTGGGCGCGCGTTGGGTATGGTGCAACATCTGCCGATTGACGACAAGGTTTCAATGACTTTGGCGGAAATTCGGGCAAATTTATCGGTGTCCTTGGCGGGGCGTGCCGCCGAAGAAATTTTCTTTGGTTCGGATAAAATCACCACTGGCGCAGAATCTGATATTGCAGGTGCGACCCGTTTGACACGCGTTGCAATTACGATTGCGGGATTATCAAAACGGGTTGGTCCGATTGCGATAAATCAGGCAACAACTTTTGGCGGACGCTCGGCGTTGGAAAATGCGTCTGAAAAAACCGCGGAACTGGTGGATGCCGAAATTAAATCTTGGATGGAAGCGGCACAAAAAGACGCAATTAAAATCTTGACAGCTGGCAAGGCAAAGGTTGAAAAACTGGCAGACGAATTGTTAAAACGCGAAACCCTGACCCGCGAAGAGATTGAAAAAATTATCGGAGTAAAACCAAAACCAGCCCCGAAAAAAACAGCGAAAAAATAATGTTAGATATAGATGTTTTTCGTTTTGGGTCCTTGGACACAAATGGGGTTTTATTGTCGCATGGTTCGGATGCGGTGATTTTTGACCCTGATGGGCGGGCGTCTGATTGGCTGAATATCTTGGATTCGCGGGGGCTTTTGTTGCGCGGAATTTACGCGACACATGGGCACTTTGACCATATTTGGGCGATACAAGAACTGATAGATAATACTGGCGCGCCATGGTTTATAAACCACACAGATATCAACGCGGTTGTTTGGTCAAATGCGATTATTACGGCAAATCACGGGTTGGCATTGGACTTGGTAAAAAATCCACCACAAAAATTGAGTGCCGGGGACACGGAAATTTTGGGCGCGCGGGTTAAAATTTATGAAACCCCGGGTCATACAGCGGGCGGAATGGTATTTTATTTTGTAGATGAAAAAATTTTGATTGCGGGGGATACTTTGTTCGCAAACACCTGTGGGCGGACGGATTTGCCAGGGGGCAGTGATGTTCAGATGCGCGCGTCATTGCGAAAATTGCGAGATGAAAATTTTGATGATGATGTTGTTGTAATCAGTGGTCATGGGAAAAATTCTACGATTGGTCAGCAACGCACAAACAACCCAGTTTTTTATAATAATTGACATTTGACCAATTTTTGATAAAATATAGGCACTATGAAACGTTCAGATATTTCTCGTTCTGTCCAGGTTAAATTTAATCGTATGCGCAGCGCCGATGCGGATGCGGTCATAGATATCGTGGCACAGACTTTATACAATGCAATGAAAGATGGAAACAGGGTAGAAATCCGTGGTTTTGGTAATTTCTTACCGCGTGTGCATGCGCCAAAAACAACAACAAATCCGCGCACCGGTGCGACAATGTTTGTTGCTGCGCGTCGGACTATTTTATTTCGCCCCAGTCCAAAACTGACCAAACAAATGAATGGATAATAAATGTGGAAATTAAAGGCCCCAGGGATAAAAAGCAATAAACGCGAACAATACGAACGCGTCAAAAAACTGATGTGGTTAAAATGCATAGTTTGTGGAAAACTGGTTTATTACAAGGATTACAAGGAAAATTTGTATATCTGTCCAAAGTGTGGGCATGTGTTTCCGATGACGCCTAAACAGCGTTGGACAATGTTTTTTGATAATGCGTCTTGGGAAAAATTGAATCTTCCGATTGCGTCGGACGACCCGCTGGAATTTTGCGACAGAATTCCATACGCTGAAAGACTGGAAACTATGCGGGCGGACACGGGGTATAATGATGCCCTGTCGGCGGCGACCGGTAAAATTGGTGGAATCTCTGCAACTTTGGCGGTTATGAATCCTGAATTTATGATGGGGTCAATGGGGCGCAGTGTGGGGGACGGAATTATTGCGTCAATTGAACACGCGATTGAACACAAACAACCTTATATTATGATTACGACATCGGGCGGCGCACGAATGCAGGAAAATATCTTGGCACTGATGCAGATGGCACGCACAACTGCGGCGGTGAATAAGTTGCATGCCGCGGGGTTGCCGTATGTTGTAATTCTGGCGGACCCGACATTTGGTGGGGTTACGGCGTCCTTTGCAATGTTGGGGGATATCCATATCGCGGAAAGTGGCGCGCGGATTGGTTTTGCGGGTCGTCGCGTGATTGAACAAAATATGCGTTCAACTCTACCAAACGATTTTCAAACTGCGAATTATTTGTTGGAACACGGAATGGTGGATATGGTTACGCCTCGCAAAGAGTTAAAGGAAACCCTGATACGGATTTTGTCTGTGTTGATGAAGCAGCCCCCCGAAAAAGAAATTGAACCGATTTCAGTTGAAACACCAAAGATTGTTGTTTCGAATAAATCCAAGGGACGCAAAAAGAAGATTGAAACATCGGATGCGTATGAAAAGGTTTTACTGGCGCGAAATGAAAATCGGCCACATTTTTTAGATTATGTTGCGGGATTAACGACAGATTGGACGCCGCTGTCCGGCGACAGATTGTTTGGCGAAGACCCAGCATTACAGGGAGGTTTGTGTTATTTTCGTGGAATTCCTGCGGTTTTGATTGGTCAGGAAAAAGGACGCGACATTGCGACACGTCAAAAATATCGTTTTGGTATGCCCAATCCAGAGGGGTATCGCAAGGCGCAACGAATGATGCGATTGGCGGAGAAATTTGATTTGCCACTGATTTCTTTATTTGATACATCGGGGGCGTTTGCGGGTCGCGAAGGCGAAGAACGCGGACAATCCGCGGCAGTGGCGACCACAATCGCGGCGGGCCTTAAAATGCGCGCGCCATACATCGCGGCAAATGTAGGCGAAGGCGGCAGTGGCGGCGCAATCGCGATTGCGACGGGCGACCGCGTTTTAATGATGGAAAATGCAATTTATTCGGTTATCGCACCAGAATCTTGCGCGACTATTTTATGGCGTGATAATAAATATAAATCTGATGCGGCGGCGGCAATGAAATTGACTGCGAATGATTTGGCGGCGGTCGGCGCAATTGACGAGATTATCAAAGAGCCTGGTAAAGGGGCGCACACAGATTGGCAGACAACGATGGAATTGTTGGGGTCGGCGATTGTGAAAAACATCGCGGAAGTGCGTGAAATACCAACAGATGAATTGCCAGGCAAACGTGCGGACAAATTTTTTGCTATGACGCGCGATGTTGAAATTCATCAGCCTGAAAATGCGCAAGACGACGAAGTATAAAAAAACTTGATTTATTGAAATAGTTTGTTTATAATCGGGCTACGCGCGGGGGAAGTCCTGCGTAAAAACACAATCATTATTCAGTTTATGTCCCATACGGGTTTAATGATAATGATGAGGATAGCAACATAAACGAAAATTAAATGCAGCCCATACGGCGCACCATATTTTCTGTTTTAATTTATAAAAAAAAGAGGTCAAAAATGGCATTGCCAAAATTTACAATGAAACAACTGATGGAAGCGGGCGTTCATTTCGGACACCACACACGGCGTTGGAACCCTTTGATGGGCGCGTATGTGTATGGGGTCAAAGATAAAATACATATCATCAACCTGAACAAAACTGCACCAATGTTATATCGAGCACTGGACGCTTTGGAAAAAATCACAGCCGCAGGGGGTAAGGTTTTATTCGTTTCGACCAAGCATCAGGCCAAAGATATTATTCGTGATGCGGCGGAACGCAGCGGACAATTCTATGTCAATAATCGCTGGCTGGGTGGAATGCTGACCAATTGGACAACGATTTCACAATCTATTCGTCGCTTGAAAAAGATAGAGGCGGACATTGAAAACGCTGAAAAGTTGGGGCTGACCAAAAAAGAAGTCGGTATTTTAACAAAAGAATCTGAAAAATTACGCGGTATTTTCGGCGGTATTATGGATATGCACGGCGCGCCCCAGGCGATGATTGTGATTGATATGCCACGTGAAATGAATGCTGTATTAGAGGCGAAAACACTGGATATTCCAACAATCGCGATTGCGGATACAAACGCAAATCCTGAATTGGTTGAATTCCCAATCCCGGGTAATGACGATGCGTCGCGCGCAATTCAATTGTATTGCGACTTGTTTGTAGATGCGATTTTGTCGGGTATTGAAAAACGCCTGGGTGGTGATGCGGGGAAAAAAGTCGTGTCCAGCGATATGAAAATGGATGACGGCGAGGCTTTGGAAGAAAAAGCCAAAGAAAAAGAAGCCAAAATCAAATCTGAAAAATCTGAAAAAGTTGCGGCACGCAAAGAAAAACTGGCTGAAAAAGAAACAAAAGGAGAATAAGATGGCAGAAATCACAGCAAAAATGATTCAAGACCTGCGCGAGAGAACCAGTGCGGGTTTAATGGACTGCAAAAAAGCACTGACTGAAAATGACGGCGATATTACCGCGGCATGCGACTGGTTGCGCCAAAAAGGTATTGTAAAGGCAGCATCCAAAGCAGGACGCACAGCGGCGGCCGGTCTGGTCACAGTTGTAAAATGCGACGGAATGGGTTGTGTCGTGGAATTAAACGCGGAAACAGACTTTGTTGCGAAAAACGAAAAATTCCAAAAGTTGGTGTCTGATGTTGCAGCCAAGGCGGCGGAATTAAACGGCGATTTTGATGCGACCCTGGACGCGGTCAAAGATGACATTGCAGCAACAATCGCAACAATTGGCGAAAATATGAATTTGCGTCGTATTTCCAAAGTCAATGGCGAACATATTTATTCTTATGTTCATAACGCTTTGGTTCCGGGAATGGGGCAAATCGGTGTGGTCGTGGCGTTAAATGGGGACAAGGCGGGCGCGGACGAATTTGGTCCAAAAATCGCAATGCATATCGCCGCGAATAAACCAGAATTTATGACCCAGGCCGATGTGGACCCTGCGGCGGTTGAACGCGAAAAAAAGATTTTTATTGAATCTGGCGCGACCGACGGAAAACCAGAAAATATCGCAGAAAAAATGATAGATGGTCGTATTAAAAAATACTATGCGGAATCTGTTTTAGAGGACCAGCCATTTATTATGGACCCATCAAAATCTGTGAAACAGGTTTTGGCGGATGCGGGGACAACCCTGGCGGGCTTTGCGTATTATGTTCTGGGTCAGGGCATTGAAAAGCGCGAAGATAATTTGGCGGATGAAGTCGCCAAAATGTTAAAATAAATTTTTGTGGGCATCTGTCACACACAAATTTATTTGATAAAAACGCGGGGTAACCCGCGTTTTTATATTAAAACAACGATGCGATGGGTGTAATTATTTTCTTCCTGTGTTTTTAGTTTGTGCGCGCAATGTCCGCATTGTTGGTGAAATATCTTTTAATTTGTTTGCAATACATAATTTTTCTGTTTTTGTTATTGCTTTTTTATATTTATCGCCCAAAGATTTTGTTGTTTGCCGCATTCTTGCCAACATTTCTGATTTAGTAGGAGTTGTGTGTATATCCAGTTTTCTTGCCAAAGATAAAGGTTGTTTTGATGAAGCCATTTTATATTCTCTTTGTTAAAAGTTATAAGTTAAACCCAATCCATAAAACAGATATGAATGATTTTCCGCAGTGTTCCCGTTGGAAAAATGTTGCATATACAACTCTATACCCGTCGTTTTGTTTATATTATATCGCCCAAACAACTTGAAACCGAATAATAGTTTAGAACCCAATCTGTTGTTTTGTTTTCCCTGAAATCCCATACCGACCCCTGTGCCGACCGCCCAGTTGTGGCTGTATATCAGTGGAACATCTTCGGATAAATATATAATCGGAATTGAATAATTATCCCATTCCCAACCGCGCGCGTTGCCCATTCCGATATTCATATCTATGTTTATGGATTGTCGCGCAGGGACACGAAAAAAAGTCGTCGGTTGCGAATACGCGCTATGAAACGAATAATACGGCACAATTTTTACCGGCAGCCCAACCAAAAAACCATCGTCAAACCCCTGTCCTAAACCGAACGCAACCTGATTCTTTGCGTCCCCAAAAAAAGGATTGTATGCGCCGCGAGACACCCCACAAAAACATAATGACACCGCCGCAACTATAAAAAATAATTTTTTGCTCATAGAGAACATTATATCAGATTTTTTTTATATTCTGAAATCGGATTTTAATCTTTGCTTGTTTTTTTATCAAAATCTTGTAAAATCAAAGTAAAAATATACAGGATAAATTATGACAACAATCAACGATATTATTGCATTGGCGCGGCGGCGTGGTTTTATTTTTAATGGCAGCGAAATTTATGGCGGTATGGCTGGAACATACGATTATGGTCCATACGGCGCAGAACTGATGAAAAATATCCGCGATGCTTGGTGGAACGCAATGGTTTATCAGCGCGATGATATCGAGGGGTTGGACGCCGCAATAATGACTAATAAATTATTGTGGAAGTATTCCGGACACGAGGGAAATTTTTCAGACCCTTTGGTAGAGTGTAAAAAATGTGGTGCCCGTATGCGCCAGGATAAAATGAAAGACGCGACAAAATGCGATGCGTGTGGTGCGGCGGATTTGATGCCTCCGCGTCCGTATCAGTTGATGATGGGGTTATCGGTTGGGGCGGTTTCCGATGGCGAAATAAACGCATATTTGCGACCCGAAACTGCGACAACAACATTTACTAATTTCAAGAATGTTTTGGATGCGGTTCCGCATAAATTGCCATTTGGGATTGTCCAGATTGGGCGCGCTTTTCGGAACGAAATTTCACCGCGTGGTTTTGTGTTTCGTATGCGTGAATTCGAGCAAGCAGAAATGCAATACTTTGTTGTGCCGGGCACCGATGTTGATTGGTGGGAAAAATGGAAAGAAATTCGTATGGATTGGTGGGTGCGCGAATTGGGTATCCCGCGTGAAAAATTGCGCTTTGCTCCGCACGAAAAATTGGCGCACTATGCCAAGGGCGCGGTGGATATAGAATACGAATTCCCAGATGGCTTTGACGAGGTCGAGGGTATTCACAATCGCCAGGATTTTGACCTGGGGTCGCACACTCGTGGTCAATCAGAGTTCAAGTTAGCGGCGTCAGTTATGGAAAATCGAGATAGTACCACAAAATTGGCGTATTCTGACCCACAAAGTGGGGGCAGTTTTATTCCGTTCGTGGTTGAAACCGCAATGGGGGTCAATCGTGCAATGTTGGCAACAATGATAAACGCTTATGAAAATCAAGACCTGGGCGACGGGAAATCGCGCGTTGTGTTAAAATTACCACCAAAATTGGCGCCGGTTAAGGCAGCGGTAATACCATTGGCGCGCAATGTTCCGGAATTGGTTGAATTGGCGCATCGAGTGGTTGCTGATTTACGCGCACTGAATTTGGGGCGCATAGAGTTTGAAAATTCTGGAAATATCGGGAAAAATTATCGCAGGCACGATGAAATCGGGACGCCAATCTGTATAACAATTGACCATGCGGGCTTAGAAGATGATTCGGCAACGATTCGTTTTCGCGACACTATGAACCAAGAACGGATAAAAATTTCTGATGTTCCGGCGCGGTTGCGTGAAATTATCCAGGGTAATTAAAAAACACAAAAAATCGTTAAAAACCCAATAAATCCGCCAATAATTGCGGGTGAAGTGGGGTGGTTTTTGCGCAAAAAAGCATAAAAATAAAATAATATAAAAAATTGTCAATTTTATACTTGACAATTGTATATTTTGTATTATATTACAGGTATCAAGATTGCGAAAGCGGTCTTGCTAGGGCTCTTGGGATTAGACTCCCTCCTACATTCTCTCTCCTCTAACCTGGGGGCCCGACTTTTTTTAGAGTGTCCATTTTTCTCCTTTCCTTCCTTTCTTTCGGACATTCGGAAAAACCCCGCGCAAGCGGGGTTCTTTCTTTTTAACTTGAAATTTTTTGGAAAATACATCACAATAAAAATATGAAAAAAAATGAAAATAAAAAAATAGCATTGTTTTGTGGTGCGCATAGATTGCCTTTTTTGGTGCGTGATGAATTGCGCGCGGCAGGTTGGGATGTTTTTGTAATTGGATTGCGCAATTTTTATGATGCTGCGTTAAAACCTGATTTGGTAATTCGTTTGGGTGCGGGCGGCACAGCGGCGCGCGAATGTAAAAAACGCGGGATTACAAAACTCTGTTTTGTTGGTGCGATTGGACATCCAAATTTATCGGATGTTCGTCCAGATTTGTGGTCTGTATCGGTATTAGCGCGTGTATTAAAAAATCAGCGGGGTTATGATTCAATGGCGACCGCGTTGATTGCTGGGATTGAGAGTAAGGGTTTTTCGGTGCTTGCTGCCCAGGATTTGGTGTCGGGGCTGACTTTTTCAGCGGGTGTGCAAACGCGGGTTAAACCGAACACAGATGATAAAAAAGATATAAAGCGCGCGGTCGCGGTGTCGCAAGCGCTGGGGGAACAAGATATAGGGCAAAGCGCGGTTGTCGCAGGGCAAGTGATTGCGTTAGAGGCGGCCGAGGGAACATCAGAAATGTTAAAGCGCACGATTGCGTTGCGCCGTGGACGTCGTGGTGGGGTGTTGGCAAAAATGACCAAACCAAAACAAGATTTACGAATTGACATCCCCGCGATTGGGGTTGAAACAATTCGTGACGCGGCGGCGGCAAATTTACGCGGGATTGTTGTAAATGCGAGAACTTGTTTTGTAATTGACCGGGATGCGGTTGTTGCCCTGGCAAATCGGGAAAAGATTTTTATTGTAGCGGTCTGAAATTTATGACTAAATTCGGTATAAATATCTTATTAAGTGTTTTATTCCCGATACGGAATATCGTTATTTACCATTACACAGCCATTCGTGCCGCATATTTTATAGCCTGCTGGCATTTTACATACCCCGTCTATCACCAATGTAGAATCTGGGCACTTCACACAACTTGTATTACCTTGGTATGTATTCAAAATATATCCATCATCGCAACTTTGTGGAACACATTGGTCGTCCCAACTGACCACGCCCGACCCCGTACATTGCGTCCATTTAGCATAATATGTTTTTGCATTCGTGCTGCCCACTGGTATAGTCTTGGTTATCGCACAATTACTGGTCAACTCCGCGTTATCGCACCAGCCCACAAACGAATATCCCGTTCTGGTTATTGTATTGGATATAGTCAATGGTAATGCGTTTATATAATACATATTGGGTTCTGTGGTTGCAAAGGTTCCGCCATTTTTATTAAATGTTATTGTATATCCAGTAATCCCGATATCAGAGGTAATGTCAGTATCCTGGTCAATACTGATAGAGCCCCCATCGCATATCGCACCCGCGGGGCACGCCGTGCAAGCATTGGCGTCCGCGTCCCAATAAGTTCCCGCCGCGCAGGTCAGCGACCAGTTGCAATTTATGCCTGGATTAGTCCATTCTGCGTCATCGGGCAAACC